>DATIVQ010000173.1:0-3827 GCA_035465735.1 Rudaea sp. | reverse complement strand
TGCCGCCACGCCCACCGGCGCGGAACGATGTGACGAAAGGGGGATCGTTTTGTCGCTCGCGTCCGATTCCTCTTCTGTGTTCGCGGCCAGCGCCGGGTCCAGCGCGTCCGAGGCGGCGTTGGCGAACAACGCCAAGCGCGGCTGCGACGTGATCGCTGTGTGCAAGCCTTGCCGCAAGCCGTGCGTGTCCGCCGCCTCGACCAGATCGGGCCGATATCCGCGTTGCCGTGCCTGCGCGTGCCAGGCCTTGCCGCACCTGGCATGCGCGCCGCGCTCGCGCGCCAACGTGATCGACCCGGCCAGGCTGCCCTGTGCGAGTGCCTTTGCGATGTCCGCCGCCTGACTGCGTCCGGCATCGCTGTCGTATTCGATGCCGAGCAGGGCCAAGGCATCGCCGAGTCCGATAATGCCGACGCGTGTGCACCTTGCTGGACCTGGCGCGTGCGCGGCCAAGTCAGCCGCGTCATCCAGGGCTTGGACCGCGAGCGCGGCCACGACTTCGAAATGTGCGTGGTCGAAATGGGCATGTCCGGTGGTGCCCGCGAGCACAAAGCTGGCTGCGTTCAACGCGGCGTGCAAGCCCCCACTACGCCGTTCGACCGCGGTGCCGGCATGCATTAGCAGGCGCTCGTCGAGCAGCAGTTGCCAATGGGCGAGGGCCTCCACGAGGCTATGCTTGTAGTGCGGTGGACGCGCCGCGTGTGCGGCGAGCGCCGACGCCACCCGTTCCCAGGTGTCCTCGATGGTGAGGTCGCGTAGCCGGCCGGCGTCGCGCCAGCGAAACCACGTATCCCACGTCTCGACCGCCCGCGCGTCGCGGAACGGACTTGCTTCCGTCTTGTCGTCGTTGGCGCCGAAAAATTCCATCCCGGCAATTTAGGCGCTGCGCGCAACCAGCGCTTGAGCAAGATCACGTTCGAGTGCGGTTTCGTGCGGTTGTTACACGCCGTTACAGGGTGTTTCCGGCACGTAGCACGAGCGTTGCGAGCGCTGTGCATGATGAGCCTGTCGCCATCCTTCAGCAAACCGGAGATCACCATGCTCGACGTCGAATACGCAAATGCCACGGCCTCGGAGGCTGCCTCGACGCCAGTGCCCGCCGGCAATGCCTTGGGCGGCATGTCGCCCGAAGAACTGCGCGCCTACATGCCCGTGGCACAACGCAAGCTGCGTGCCGGGCAATACCTGTACCGCGCCGGACAGCCGTTCCATGCGTTGTATCTCGTCACCGGCGGCTTTCTCAAGACCGGCCTAGTCGCCATGGACGGGCGCGAACAGATCACCGGATTCCGCATGCGCGGGGACCTGATGGGCGTCGAATCCATCGGCATGACGTCGCATTCGTGCGATGCGATAGCCTTGGACACCAGCCTGGTCTGGGAACTGCCGTATCCGGCCGTGCTCGAGGCTTGCGCGCGGTTGCCGCGGCTGCAAGCCCAATTCACGCAGACGCTGGCGGCGGAAATCCGCAGCGACCGCAGTTGGATGCTGGCGCTCGGCACGCTCAGCGCCGAGCAACGCGTCGCCGCATTCCTGCTCGATGTCGCCACGCGCCACGAGGCGCTGGGTTTCAGCGCGCGGCATTTCGTCCTGCGCATGGGCCGCGCCGACATCGGCAGTTTCCTCGCGCTCAAGCATGAAACCGTCACCCGCGCACTGACGCATCTGGGCGAGCAAGGTTGCATTGCCGTGCGCTGGCGCGAAGTGCACATCCTCAATGCCCGCAGCCTGTACGCCATCGCGCACGGCGATGCGGCGGCGGAGCGCGCGTTCAGCTCTGGTCGAGGATCGCGCGCACGGCCAGCGACAGCTCTTCGCGCCGATACGGTTTTGGCAGCAGCGTGAACTCGTCCGAGGTGTGCGCGCTGGCGGCGCGTTCGTAACCGGACGTCAGCAGGACGTTCAGCGCCGGGTGCCGGCGCCGCGCTTCGGCGGCGAGTTCGGCGCCGCTCAAGCCGGAGCCGAGCACAACGTCGGAGAACAGCAGGGCGATATCGTCGCGGGCGGCGAGTGTTTCCAGCGCCGCGTCGGCCTGCGTCGCGGACAGCACCGTGTAGCCGAGCGAGCGCAGGAACGCGACGGCGATGTGGCGCACATCGGCTTCGTCCTCGACGACGAGGATAGTCTCCCGGCCGCGCGCGGGCGACGCCGCGGGCGCGCTAGCCGCAAGCGTGTGGTCGGCTTCGGCGGCCGGCAGGTACAACTCGAAGCGCGTGCCGTAGCCGAGCCGGCTCTCGGCATGGACGTGGCCACCGGACTGTTTGGCGAATCCGTACACCATGCTTAGGCCCATGCCGCTGCCCTTGCCGGGCTCTTTGGTCGTGAAAAACGGTTCGAACGCGTGTGCGAGGACAGCCGGCGCCATACCCAAACCGGTGTCGCGCACGCTGAAGACGACGTAGCGGCCCGGCTTGAGGTCCGCGCTCGCGGCGTCCGCGCCGACTTCCCGTTCGGCCGCATCGATCGCGAGAAGGCCGCCGCGCGGCATGGCGTCGCGCGCGTTCAGCGCCAGATTGATCAGCGCGGTGTCGAGTTGGGCTGGATCGGCGAAGACCGCGCCAACGCCGTCGGCGCTGTCGATGGTCAATTGCACGCCCTCGCCGAGCGTGCGCCGCAGCATCGCGCCGAGTTCATCGAGCAGCTTGTGCGGATCGCAGGCGCGGGGGGCGAGGCGCTGGCGGCGCCCGAAGGCGAGCAGCTTGCGGGTCAGGTCGGCGCCGCGCGCGACCGCGCGCAGGGCGCTGGCGGTGATGTCGCGTGCGGCGGGACGGTCGGCGAGTTCGTCCTCCAGGATCTGCAGGTTGCCGGAGATCACCGTGAGCAGGTTGTTGAAGTCGTGTGCGATGCCGCCGGTGAGCTGGCCGAGGGCTTCCAGGCGTTGCGTGTGCGAAACCTGCTCCTCGACGCGGATGCGCTGCTTTGCCACCGCGAGCAGGTTCGCGACGGATTGCAGGAAATGCAAGGCCTCACGGTCGAACGTGCGGTCCGCCTTGCCCATGACCAGCACGGTGCCTGCCACTTCGCCGCGATCGATCAAGGGCACGCAGGCGTGGCTGGAAAATCCCGGAATCCGTATCGCTGCCTCGACGGGCGCGGCGGGATCCTGCGAATCGGCCGGCGGTAGCCATCCCATCGCATCGAGCACCTCCGGCGCGACGCCATGGGCATCGAACACGTATGAACGTTTGAGCCGGTTCAGCGCGCGAATCGTGATCACCGCCGCGTCGACGTCGAGCGTCTGCGCGATCAGTTCCGCGGTGCCGGCGATCGCGGCGCTCATATTCGCCGCGGCCAGCGCGGTCTCGCCGATGCGCGCGACGCAGGCGTCGTGGCGCGCGCGCGCCACGGCCTGCCGCGCGCGTTGGGTTTCGGATACGTCGCGTATCGAGGCGACGAACAGGCTTCCTTCCGGTGTTTCGACGGGGCTGAGCGCGATCTCGGCCGGAAACGTCTGGCCGTTGCGCTTCAGGCCGGAGAGTTCCTGCCCGGCGCCCATCGGGCGCGCCTGAGGATTTGCCGCGTAGCCGGCACGGTGCGCCGCATGTGCCTGGCGCAGGTTCTTTGGAACCAGCGTGTCGACGGATGCGCCGAGCAGGTCTTGTCGGGAGTAGCCGAACAAGCGTTCCGCCTGCGCGTTCGCGCGCACGATGCGGCCGCCGGCGTCCACCAGGATCATTGCATCCGGCGCGATTTCGAACAGTTCCTTGAGCATGGCGTCACTCCGTGCGGATGCGCTCGACGTGCGGGGTGAACACGTAGCCCGCGCCGCGCACCGACTTGATCAGCTCCGGGTTCGCCGCGTCGCGCTCGATCTTGCGGCGCAGGCG
>DATIVQ010000172.1:0-4313 GCA_035465735.1 Rudaea sp. | reverse complement strand
CTGAGCCGGTCGAGCACCGGCGCGAGCCGGCGGTGTTCGGCGTGCAGCCGTCCGCTTTCGTCCGCCGACAGGCTGTAGTGGCTGGCGCGCAGCGGATGGATGCGCAGGACGCGCAATGCGTTGAGTATCACCGCCACGTCGATCAGTTCCTGCAGCACCGCGCCGGACAGCGGCGGCAGATGGCCGGCTGCGGCGGCCAGCATCGCCAGCACCGACAGGCCCATGCCGACGGCGACGCTCTGCAAGGCAATGGCGCGCGTGTGCCGCGCGATGTGCAGCGCTTCGGCGAGACGGTCGAGGCGATCGACGAGCAGCACGATATCGGCCGCTTCCGCCGAAGCGGTGGCACCGCGCGCACCGAGCGCGACGCCCACGTTCGCGGCGGCCAGAGCCGGCGCGTCGTTGACGCCGTCGCCGACCATGACCGTCGGCCCCGCGCCCCGGGCTTGCTTGATCACCGCGAGTTTGTGGGACGGTGACTGCCCGGCGATGACTTCGTCGACGCCGAGCCCGGCGCCAATCGCTTCGGCCACCTCGCGGCGGTCGCCGGTGAGCATGACGATGCGGCGCATGCCGGCGCGCCGCAGCAGGCGCAAGGCGCGCGGCGTTTCCACGCGCAACTGGTCGGCCAGCAACAGCGCACCGGCAAATTCCCCGTCAATCGCGACCAGCACAGTTGAGGTGCCTTCGGACGCAGTGCGTTCGAGCAGATCGCGCACGGCCTGCGGCAGCGCCGCAAGCCGCGCGATGTACTCGAGCGAGCCGGCAGCGAGGCGTCGGCCGGCGACCGTTCCGCTGATTCCGGATCCCGCCACTTCGGCGACTCCGGTCGGAACCTGCAGGGCGAGACCGCGTTCGCGCGCGGCGGCGACGATTGCGGCCGCGATCACGTGGTTGGACATCTGTTCCAGCGACGCGGTGGCGGCAAGCAATTCGTTGTCGCCGCCCGATGCCGCACCCTCGATCGCGATCAGGCGCGCCTGGCCGCCGGTCAGCGTCCCGGTCTTGTCGAAAAACAGCGTCTTCGCCGCCGCCAGCGCTTCGAGCGCGCCGCCGCCCTTGACCAGGATGCCGCGCCGCGCGCAGCGCGACATGCCGGACACGATCGCAACCGGCACGGCCAGCAGCAGTGGGCAGGGCGTGGCCACGACCACCACGGCCAGTGCGCGTAGTGCTTCGCCGCTTGCCCACCACGCCAGTCCGGCGAGGCCCAGCGCGGCGGGGACAAACCAGGCCGCGTAGCGATCGGCGAGGCGCATGGCCGGCGCGCGCGAATGTTGCGCGGCCTCGACCAGTCTGACGATGCCGGCAAAAGTGCTGTCCGCGGCGGCTGCCGTCGCCACCATCTCGAAGGCATCGCCGGCGTTGAGCGTGCCGCTGCGCAACGCCGCGCCGCGCGCGTACGCTACCGGCAGCGACTCGCCGGTGAGCGCCGATTCGTCGATATCCGCGCGCTCGGCGCCCACGACGCCGTCCACCGCGAGCGTTTCGCCATGGCGCACCAGCAGGCGGTCGCCCGGAGCGATCTCGGCCAGCGGCGTCTCGACGAGTGTGCCGCCACGGTACACACGGACCGTGCGTGGCGCATGCGCCAGCAGCGCCGACATCTCGCGCCCGGCACGGCGTTCGGCGTAGCTTTCAAGCAGCCGGCCGCTGGCCAGCATCACCGCGATCACCGCTGCCGTGAGGTTCTGCCGCAGCGCCAGCGCGCCGGCGATCGCGACTACGGCGAGCAGATCCACGCCGGCTTCGCGCCGCGCCAACGCGACGACGATCCGCAGCAGCAGCGGTACGCCGGCAGCCAGCGCCGCAGCGGCCCAGATCCATGCCGCCGCATTTTGCCATCCGGCGAACCACGCGGCGGCGCCGGCGGCCAGCCCGGCGAGGCAGGCGATGAATATCGTGAGGTCCGAGTGCCAGCGCGTGTTCATGATGGTGTCCGCAATCGCGGTGCCGCGATCCAAGCTTAATTCATCTGCAGGACGATCAGGGCACCATTTGCGAAGGCGCGACGGCGGCTTTGCGTCGCGCGGAAAAATCCGGTAGAACAGGGCTCCACTTCCGGAGCCGATCATGGCGCACGCCACAGCCACCGATGCTGCCCTGCTCACGCTGGCGCAGGACATCGCCACCGAGTTCAGCCGGCGCGGCGCGAGCCTGGTCACGGCCGAATCGTGCTCCGGCGGCTGGATCGCCAAGACCCTGACCGACATCGCCGGCTCGTCGAACTGGTTCGAGTGCGGTGTCGTGGCTTACAGCTACGAAGCCAAGGAAGCCCTGCTCGGCGTGCGTCCGGAAACGCTGGAGGAACACGGTGCGGTCAGCCGCGAAACCGCGATCGAGATGGTCTCGGGCGCACTCGCGCGCTACGGCGCCACCGTCGCGGTCGCCGTCACCGGCATTGCCGGGCCGGGCGGCGGCACCGCCGACAAGCCGGTCGGAACCGTGTGGATCAGTTGGAAGCGGCGCGGCGGCTATGCGCAGGCCGAACTGTTCCATTTCGACGGCGACCGCGACGCGGTGCGCCGCCAGACCGTCGCCGCCGCACTCGCCGGCGTTCGGAAAATTCTGACAAGCTGACGCGCGATCCGCGCATGCGGCATCCGCCGCGCTGTGGGACAATTCCCCGATCGCACAAAGTCTGCGACTGAGCAGGATTTGAAATCGCAATTTTTGAGACGGGCAGCATCCAGACTGCCCGCCGACGCCATCATCACGAGGTCATCGCAATGGAAGACAACAAGCGCAAGGCACTGTCCGCGGCCCTGGGCCAGATCGAAAAACAGTTCGGCAAGGGCGCGGTGATGCGCATGGGCGACCGCACCGCGGACGCCATCGACACCATTCCGACCGGTTCGCTGATGCTCGACATCGCGCTCGGCATCGGTGGTCTGCCGCGCGGGCGCGTGGTCGAAATCTACGGCCCGGAGTCTTCGGGCAAGACCACACTGACGCTGCAGGTCATCGCACAGGCGCAAAAGCTGGGCGGCACCTGCGCATTCATCGACGCCGAACATGCACTGGATCCCATCTACGCGGAAAAACTCGGCGTCAAGGTGGACGATCTGCTGCTCTCGCAGCCCGATACCGGCGAACAGGCGCTGGAAATCGCCGACATGCTGGTGCGCTCCAGCGCGATCGACGTGATCGTGATCGACTCGGTCGCCGCCCTGACCCCGCGCGCGGAAATCGAAGGCGAGATGGGCGATCAGCTTCCCGGGTTGCAGGCGCGCCTGATGTCGCAGGCGCTGCGCAAGCTCACCGCCAACATCAAGAAGTCCAACACGATGGTCATCTTCATCAACCAGTTGCGCATGAAGATCGGCATGATGATGCCCGGGCAGAATCCGGAAACCACCACCGGCGGCAACGCGCTCAAGTTCTATGCCTCGGTGCGCCTGGACATCCGCCGCATCGGCGCGGTGAAGAAGGGCGAGGAAGTGGTCGGCAACCAGACCAAGATCAAGGTCGTCAAGAACAAGCTCGCGCCGCCGTTCAAGCAGATAGTCACCGAAATCCTCTATGGCGAGGGCATCAGCCGCGAGGGCGAGCTCATCGACCTGGGCGTGGACAACAAGCTGGTCGAGAAATCCGGCGCCTGGTACAGCTACGGCGGCGAACGCATCGGTCAGGGCAAGGACAACGCGCGCCAGTACTTCAAGGAAAATCCCGCCATCGCCAAGGACCTGGAAGACAAGTTGCGCGTCGCGCTTGGCGCGGACAAGTCCGCCATGCCGGTGGTGGAGATGGAAGAAGCGTAACGCGGCGAACGTGCCGTGACGCGAGGCAAGCGCCGCGACGAACCAGTCTCGGCCTACGACAAGGCCCTTGGCCTCCTCGCGCGGCGCGAGCATTCGGCGCGCGAGCTGAAATCCAAGCTCGAGCGCAAAGGGCTCGATGCGGACGCAAGCGCCGTCGCGCTCGCCGACCTGCAAGCCAAGAACTACCAATCGGACGCGCGATTCGGCGAGATGCTCATACGCACGCGCATCGCCGGGGGCTACGGCCCGCGCTGGATTCTCGCCGAGCTGCGCCAGCACGGCGTCCTGGAAGACGAGGCGCAGGCGTTGCTCGATGCCGCAGAGCCGGACTGGCCCGCACTGATCCGCGATCTGCTACGCCGCCGGTATGGGAGCAAGCGTGCGTCGACGCCCGCCGAGCGCGCGAAACGCGCTGCCTTCCTCTTGCGTCGCGGCTTCGACGCCCACACGGTACAATCCATTACCCGCGCTGCCGGGCCGGAGTCGGACGACGAGTCGGATTGAATGCTCGATGGACTGCGGCTGGCGTGTCGCGTTCCGAGCCCATTCCGA
>DATIVQ010000171.1:0-3438 GCA_035465735.1 Rudaea sp. | reverse complement strand
GTGATCCGGCCCACGCGGCAGGCGCTGGAATCGGCGCAATTGCAGCGCGACTACGCCGAGTGTTGGAGCGGGCTGAAAAACAATTTTCGCGCGACGCGCACCTGACGGATCGAACGACGCATGAAACTGGCAAGCCTCAAGGAAGGCGGTCGCGATGGCACGCTCCTCGTCGTCGACCGCGATCTCAAACGCGCGGTGCGTGTCACCGACATTGCGCGGACGCTGCAAGCCGCGCTCGAGGATTGGCACAACACGGCGCCGCGCCTGAATCGCGTGTACGAATTGCTCCACGACGCCGGCAAGGCGCAGACGATCAATGGCGAAGACGTGGTTGCACTCGATGTCGCCGCGCTGGCTGCGCCCTTGCCGCGCGCCTGGGAGTTCGTAGACGGCTCGGCGTACTTGCCGCACGTCGAGCGTGTGCGCCGCGCGCGCGGCGCGCAGGTGCCGGAGAGCTTCTACACGGATCCGCTGATGTACCAGGCCACCAGCGCAGGATTCCTCGGCCCGCGCGATCCGGTGCTGGTGACGAGCGAGGACTACGGCATCGACATGGAAGCCGAAGTCGTCGTGATCACCGACGACGTGCCGATGGCGGTCACGCCGGCCCGGGCCGTGGAGCACATCCAGCTGGTAGGCCTGGTCAACGACGTTTCCCTGCGCAACCTGATTCCCGGCGAACTGGCCAAGGGCTTCGGCTTCCTGCAGTCCAAGCCGCGCTCGGCGCTGGCGCCGGTGTTCGTCACCCCGGATGAACTGGGCGAGGCGTGGCGCGATTGCAAAATCCACTTGCCGATGCGCACCTGGATCAACGGGCGCTGGTTCGGCGAGGCCGACTGCGGCGTGGACATGCAGTTCGATTTCGCCCAGCTCGTCGCGCACGCGGCCAAGACGCGACCGTTGAGTGCCGGTACGATTGTGGGCTCGGGCACCATTGCCAATGAGGATACGACCAAGGGCGCCTCGTGCCTGGCCGAGCAGCGCACTGTGGAGACGCTGCGCGACGGCAAGCCGTCCACGCCGTTCCTCAAGTTCGGGGACACCCTGCGCATCGAGATCACCGATGCCGACGGGCACAGCATTTTCGGTGCGATCGAGCAGGCTATCGCTCAGGCGAAAAACCCGGGCTGACCACTATTTTTTGATTTTTGCCTGCCACTGCGGCTAGGCTGCGCATATTGCGCCGTTGCACGGGGGTGTCGAATGGCTGCCGAACGTCTGAAACTGTACGGCTACTGGCGATCCAGCGCGGCCTACCGCGTACGCATCGCACTCAATCTCAAGGGCCTGCCCTACGAGATTGTGCCCGTGCATTTGACTGAAAACGGCGGTGCCCAGCACGCTGACGCGTTCCACAAGATCAATCCGCAGGAATTGATCCCGGTCCTGGTCGACGGCGAGCGTATCGTCCGCCAGTCCCTGGCGATCATCGAATATCTGGAAGAAGCCTACGATGGTTCGGTCAAGTTGCTGCCGACCACCGTGCGCGAACGCGCGCGCGTGCGCGGGCTTGCGCAGATCGTCGCCTGCGACATCCATCCGCTCGGCAACCTGCGCGTGCTGCAATACCTCGAACGCGAATTCAACACGCCACAGGTCGAGCGCGAGCGTTGGGCCCAGCACTGGATCCACGAGGGCTTCATGGCGTTCGAGAGCCTGCTTGCCGAGAATCCGTCGACCGGGCTGTTTTGCGAAGGCGACGAGCCGACCATGGCCGACATCTGCCTGGTGCCGCAGGTCTACAACGCGCGGCGCTGGTCGGTCGACATGGCGCCGTTTCCGACCATCACGCGCATCGACGCCGAATGCGCCAAGCTGCCGGCGTTCGCCAACGCGCGTCCGGAAAACCAGCCGGACGCGCCCAAGGCTTAGAAAGCGGCGGCGTCGTAGGCTTCGGGCATGGCCGCATCGCCGCCTTCGGACAGGCGGATCTTGAGCGCCAGGCCATCGCGCGAATCGGCCTTGGACAAGGCTTCCTCGAGGTCGATCTTGCCTTCCTTGTACATCGTCATCAACGCCTGGTCGAAGGTCTGCATGCCTTCCTGCAGGCTGCGGTCCATGGCTTCCTTGATCTCGTGGATCTGGCCGCGGCGGATCATGTCGCGGATCAGCGGCGTGTTCAGCAGCACCTCGGCGGCCGGCAGGCGGCGGCCGTCCTTGCCGATCACCAGGCGTTGCGAAATCACCGCGCGCAGGTTCAGGGCGAGGTTCATCAGGATGTTGCGGTGCGCGGATTCAGGGAAGAAGTTGAGGATGCGCTCAAGGGTCTGGTCGGCGTTGTTCGAGTGCAGCGTGGCCAGGCACAGGTGCCCTGTTTCGGAGAACGAAATCGCCGCCTCCATTGTTTCCACGTCGCGTATTTCGCCGATCATGATCACGTCCGGCGCCTCGCGCATCGCGTTCTTCAGCGCTTCGTGGTAGCTGTGCGTGTCGAGGCCGACCTCACGCTGGTTGACCACCGATTTCTTGTGCCGGTGCAGGTACTCGATCGGATCCTCGATGGTGAGGATGTGGCCGGACACATTTGAATTGCGATGGTCGATCATTGACGCCAGCGTGGTCGACTTGCCGGAGCCCGTGGCGCCGACCAGAAGCACCAGGCCGCGCGGCTCCATGATCAGGTCCTTGAACAGCACCGGCAGGCGCAATTGTTCGATCGACGGGATGTCGCTCTTGATCGCGCGGATCACCATGCCGACTTCGCCGCGCTGCTTGAATACGTTGATGCGGAAGCGGCCGGCGTCCTTGACCGCGATGGCAAGGTTGAGCTCCAGGTCACGCTCGAACTGAGGAACCTGGCCTTCGTCCATCAGCGAGTAGGCGATTTTCTTCACCATGCCGCCGGGCAGGCCGGTGTTGCCGAGCGGATAGAGCTTGCCCTCGACCTTGATGTTGACCGGCGCGCCGGTGGTCAGGAACATGTCCGACGCACCTTTTTCGGTCATCAGTTTCAGAAAATAGCCGATATCCATGATTGCCTCGTATCGCCATGTGCGCCGCGCCGCGGCGCGTTTGCCGGCGGCGGGTGAGAGGCCTTCGCGCGCGGCTTGCGCCGCTGCCGATCTCGGACTAGGCTCACCCGCGCCCGCCCCCGTTGAAGATTATGGTCCTTATGACACCAAATTGGCGAAAAATCCATTGCGCCGTTCTCATTGGCGCGCTCGCCCTGGCCGGGTGCGGACCGACGCGGCCGCCGGACACGGGTCTGGACGATGCGGCACAGGCCTTGGCGACGGCGCGGGCTGCCGGGGCGCCAACCTATGCGCCGCTGGAATTGCGTAGCGCCGAGGACCACCTGAGCCAGGCCCGGGCGCTCGCGGAAAAACGCCACTACGAGGAAGCCACACGCCTGGCGAAGGAATCGCAAGCCGACAGCGACCTGGCGCAGGTCAAGGCCAGGCTCGGCAAGCTGCGCGAACAGGTCGACGCGGCCACCCG
>DATIVQ010000170.1:0-1845 GCA_035465735.1 Rudaea sp. | reverse complement strand
CATAGTCGAACTGGACGCACACGATCCGGAGGCGGAGAAAACCCTCGACGCCAGCCGCAAGGACCTGTCCGTCGCGGCCTCGCGTTTTCAGGGTTCGGCCGCGAACCTGCAGTGGGCCGATGCAGCGTACGGCGATGCGCTTGCAATCGATGGCAAGGCGGCCGAGGGCGAGAACCTCGCGCGCGCGGCGCGGACAAGGCTGCAAGCGGACAAGGATTCCGGTGGTTCGACGCTGGGTGAAATCGACCTTCTGCTGGCCGATATCCGATCGCGCCAGTCCGATACGACGCAGGCGCACGCGTTGCGCGAGGAAGCCCTGCAGATCTTCCAGCGCGTTTACGGTGCAGACCATCCGAAAACGCGCGCGCTTGCTGCGCAACTGGGCCGCACGAACACTGGCTAAGAGGCGAACCCGCGCAGGACAATCGTCAAGCGTCGCCGGTTTTCAGACGGCGATTGGGTCCCAGCGTCCAGCCTGGCGGATCGCTGGCCGGGAAACTCTGCTCGATGGTGTCGTCGAGCCGCTGTTCGCGGCGGCGCACCTGGTGGACATGCTCGAAGATATCCGCCGGCGCTTGCGGGCGCGGTCGGACGTGCGATGGCTGCGGATGCGCATTCGTTGACATGGCGATTCTCCTACTGCCTTTATGGACAGTCTAGCGCCGCCGGAATTCCTTTTGCTTGACCTGCATCAGGTCAGGCGTTCGCGAACGTCACTGCATAAACCTGCGGCAGGCGAGCGTCGAGCATGCGCCATGAATCCCCCTGATCCTCGCTAGTCCATACACCGCCGGTGGAAGAACCAAAAGCCAGGCGATCTCCGCCGGCGTCGATCGCGAGCGCGTGGCGCAACACCAGGTCATAGGCATCACGCTGCGGCAAGCCGTTGCGCAGCACGTCGAAACTCTTGCCGCCGTCGCGCGTGCGTGCGACCACTACCTTGCCGTCGACCGGGATGCGGCGCTCGTCCTTGGTCGCAGGCACGAACCAGGCCGTGTTCGCATCGCGCGGATGTACGGCCACTGCGAAACCGAACACGGACGGCGGCACGTTTTCGATTTCCTGCCAGTCGCCGCCACTGTTGCGGAATACGCCGTTGTGGTGCTGCGCCCAGAAATGCTCGGGTTGGCCGCGGCACTGCACGATACGATGCACGTCCTGCGAATTCGGTTCGTAGGCGCGTTCCGGCGGCATGTAGGCCGCGCGCATACCTTGCGCGCACTGATCCCAGGTCGTGCCGTCGTCGTCGCTGGCCCAGACGCCGCCGGTGGAAATGGCGAGGCGGATCATGCGCGCGTCGTTTGGGTCGATACAAATGCTGTGGATGCCCGGCTGGTCGAATCCACCGCCGAACCACTGCTTGCGTTCGGGCATGTCCCAGAGCGAGCGCACCATCTGCCAGCTCGCGCCATGGTCGTCGGAACGGAACAGGCCACCCGGAATCGTGCCGGCCCACAGGCGTCCGGGTTGGTCCACGCCACCAGCTTCCAGGGACCAGATCAAACGCAATACGGCCGGGACCGGTGGCTTGCCGTCGCCGGTAATGACCTGGTCGCCTTGCGCGAACGCGGGCACCGCGCATTCTGTCCATGTCGCGCCGCGATCCATCGAACGCTGCAACTTGTTGCCGAAATGGCCGAGGTCCAGCACCGCATACCAGGCGCCGTCGCGCGGATCGACGCAGGTCAGTGCGATGTTGTCGCCGAGAAATGTCTTGCGCGCGATGCTCCATCCTTCTCCGCCGCGTTCGAGAACGAACAATCCCTTGCGCGTGGAAATCAGCAACGTATCGGACATTTCACCCTCCCGAGAGCGCCTGCATCACGTAGATTTCGGAATCCGCGC
>DATIVQ010000169.1:0-4756 GCA_035465735.1 Rudaea sp. | reverse complement strand
GGGCGCAGGCATTTCCACGGCTGCCAACCGATCCAGTGGTAGGCGAAGAACAGCGCCAGCGGTGCGTCGACGAGAAAGAGCAGGTCGTAACGATGGGCCAGGTCCAGCCCGAGATGAACCAGCAGCAGCGGCCACAGCACGGCCAGGCTCCACGCCGGTCGGAAAGGTTTGTAGCGCGGGCCGACGACATTGCTGCTGAAAAACGGAATCATGCGATGCGCGACGGTGAAAAAGATCGGTAGCAGCAATCCGAACGTACCGAGCTTGATGGCGAAGATCGCGCACTGCCACGGCGCGCCTAGCGTGAAGGCGAAGAAGCAGGCGAGACCGATGAATCCCGCGCACAAGGCGGCGAAACATGACACAGCGTGACGATCCTTGCCGCCATTGCGTCGAAGCACGCCGCCGAGCGCGCGCAAGGCCATGAGCCAGCCGCCGAGCATGAGTGCGAGGCCCGCGATCAGCAGGGGACGCAGGTTCAGCAGGCCGATGTGCGAGAGCAGGTAGCCGCCAAAGATACCGACAAAGACCGGAATATAGGCGCGTTTGGGCAACGCCGCCTGGCCCATCCAGCGCGGGAACACCGTGAGCAGGAAGCCGAAGATGAACATCGCCAGCATGCCGTATTGCGTGAACACGGCATGCGCCCATCCGCCAGGAACCGGCGCGGCGGGGAACGCGTGGCCGAAGTAGCCGGCGCCGAGAAAGCATGCCCACCACGCCATGGTGACGAGCAGCGCCGTGGCGCCGCCGAAGAACATCATGCGGTGCGGCGCGGCGGCGAGCAGGCGCGGCAGTTCGGCCAGCGGTGGAAAGCTGGCGGGAGCGACGACCGCCGGACTCGGAGCGGTCGCCACCCCCACCTGCTGCCGTGACCGCGGCGGGATGGATCCCTGTTCGATGCGCGTATCCATGAATCCACCTGCCTCGTGCCACGGTTCCTGACGCGCAAACAGCATGCCGCAGCACAGCCGCTGCATCCTTGACCTGGGTCAGGCGTGCGCGGATTGCTTGACTGCAATCAACGCGGTGCGCGCGTCGGCGGTGCATCCTGACGTCGATGGCAGGAGGTAGGCATGGCCGAATACATCCAGGCATGGCAATGCATCGGTTGCGGCAAGATCGAGGCGCCGCAGCCGTGCATCGGCGTGTGCCGCGACCAGAAAGTGTTCTTCATCGGCAAGGCCGAACACGAGGCCGCACTTGCCGAAATCGCGCGCCTGCGCGCGCAACTCCAGTCCGCGGCATCGCACCTGCAGCGTTTCGGACTCGCCGCGCCGCGCCCGGGACGGTGGGAAACGGCCTATGCGGCGCTGCGCGACGAGGCGCGTGCGCTGATCGCCGATCTCAATGCGACGCTGGAAACGGGCATTGGCGGCAGATCCGGGTGACGTGGATCCGAGCGCCGGGCGGTGGATGTGCGGTTTGCCGTTCCGCCGACGTTTACCCCTATGGATTTCCCGGATCATAG
Organism: Rudaea sp.; assembly: GCA_035465735.1. Taxonomy (GTDB): domain Bacteria; phylum Pseudomonadota; class Gammaproteobacteria; order Xanthomonadales; family Rhodanobacteraceae; genus Rudaea. Next base: position 3,285 of record DATIVQ010000169.1, on the reverse strand, counting down.
ACTTATGAAACAGCACATTCGGCGCAAAGCCGCCCTGCTCTCGATGCCCGCCCTGTTCTTGGCAAGCGTCGCCCATGCGAGCACCTACTGCGTGCACACCGGCCCGGAATTGGGTTTCGCGCTGACCGACGTCAGCGACGGCGGCATCGCCAACACGCACGACAACACGATATTGCTGGCCAGCGGCACGTTCGCCACCAGCGGCGGACCGTTCACGTTCATTTCCAGCAGCGGCTTCGCGCTCGCGATCGAGGGCGGCTACGACAGCACCTGCACCACGCAGGACGTGACGCCCGGCTTGAGCCAACTTGACGGCGGTAACACTAGTCAGGTCATCGCCTTCCAGACCAACGGCAACATCAGCGTGCGCCACGTCACCATCCAGCACGCCTACAAGGGCGGGTCGGCCGGCGGTGGCGGGCAAATCGACTTGACCGACGCGGCCGCTGTCGCGGTGTTTGCAGACAACCAGGTGATCAACAACACCAGCACGTATGCCGCCGGCGGCCTGACCGTTTTTGGCGTCGGTACGGTGAACATCGACGCCAACCTGTTTGCGGGCAACAGCGCGCCGGCGGCCGGCGCGCTGTCAGTGAACATGGACACTGGGTCGATCGTTTATCTGACCAACAACACCATTGCCGGCAACAGCAACACGAGTAGCGGCAGCATGATTGCCGCGCTCGGCGGCGGAACCGCCAGCGGTTATGTCAGCAACAACATCAGTTACGGCAACATCAACGGTTACGATTTCTATCTTTATTCGTTCCAGACCTTCGAATTCCACAACAACGATTTTCATGCGCTCAGCGGCGCACCGACAGCCAACAGCGGCGGCAATGTCGATCTGGATCCGGGATTCGTCGGCGCCGGCGACTATCGCCTCTCCGGCACCTCTCCGGTGCTGGCCGGCGGATTGACGAATCCCGCTGGCGGACTGCCTGCCGTGGACCTGGACGGGCACGCATTCCCGAGCCGCGGCCGCGCGGACATGGGCGCGTTCGAGGAAACGATCTTCATCGACGGTTTCGACGGCCCGTAAGCTCCGATCCCCGGATCAGTGGGGCGGCGTACTTGATCGCACGTCAAGCGCGCAGGATATGCCGCGCGAGTTTTTGCAACGCGGCCTTGTCGACGAGTTCCAGTTCACGGCCGTCGACGTGGATCAGTTTGTGGTCCTGGAAACGGCGCAGCACGCGGCTGACGGTTTCGGCCGCCAGGCGCAGGTAGTTGGCGATGTCCGCGCGCGGCATGACCAGACGATAGGCGTTCGGCGCAAAACCGCGCGCCGCGTAGCGGCCGGCCAGGTCGAGCAGGAACGCGGCGAGGCGTTCATCGGCGGTGTGGTCGCCGGAGAAACGAGTGGACTTGCCGATATCGGCGCTGAGCAAGTTGAACAGTCGCTGCTGCACGTCGGGGATCTTTGCCGCGAGCGTGGCCAGCGCCGGAAACGAAAAGCGGCATACGAATACGGTGTCCAGCGCCACCGCATCGCACGGATACTTCGCCGGATGGATGGCGTCCAGTCCGATCATCTCCCCGGGCAGATGGAAGCCAAGCACCTGCTCGTGGCCCTCGTCGTCGACCTGGCGCGTCTTGACCATGCCCGCGCGCACCGCGTACAGCGCGCCGAAGCGTTCGCCGCTGCGGAAGATGTGGTCGCCGGTATGGAACGGGCCGACGTGTTCGACCAGCATGTGCAGATCGTTCAGCGCCGACTTGTTCAAGCCCGCCGGCAGGCATACCGAGCCGAACGCGCAGGTGGAGCAGAAACGGACTTCGTCGCCGTCGTCGGCGATCGGATTGTGCGGCGGCAGTTTGCCGGATTGGTGCAGTTGCGTCATGCGTGCGTTCCGCCCGGAGCGGAACGCCGGGCTACAAGGCTCGTGAATAGCGTACCGCAGGCGTGGCCTCGTGTGCGAGATAGGCGTCGAAACACATGGCCACATGGCGCAGCAGATAGCGGCCGCGCGGGGTCACTTGCAGGACCTGCGGCGAGATCTCGACGAGGTCGTCGCGCGCGAGTTTGCGCAAGTTGCGCAGCTCGGCGTCGAAATAAAGCTGGAAATCGAGGTTGTGGCGTGCTTCGAACGCGGCGATATCGAGTCGGCCCTGGCACATCAGCAGCGCGATCGCGTCGGCGCGGATGCGGTCGTCTTCGCTCAGCGCCAGGCCGCGTACCACCGGCAGGCGCCCGGCGTCGAGCGCGGCATAGTAGCGCGGCAGGTCGTGCGCATTCTGGCTGAAGCTGGCGCCGATGTGGGAGATTGCGCTCATCCCCAGGCCGATCAAATCGCAGCCGCCGTGCGTGGAATAGCCCTGGAAATTGCGTTGCAGGGTGCCGGCGTCCTGTGCGCGCGCGAGCTCGTCGTCGGCGCGGGCGAAATGGTCCATGCCGATGTAGCGGTAGCCGGCGTCGGTGAGTTTTTCCACGGTCAGGCCGAGCAGGCGCAGTCGCGTGGCCGCGTCGGGCAGGTCGGCGGCGTGGATCTGGCGTTGCGCCTTGAAGCGCTGAGGCAGATGCGCGTAGGCGTACGCGGCGACGCGGTCCGGCGCCAGCGAGATCACTTCGTCCAGGGTGCGCGCGAAACCGGCCAGAGTCTGCTTCGGCAGGCCGTAGATCAGGTCGACGCTGGTGGAACGAAAGCCCGACTCGCGCGCGGCATCGAGTACTGCGCGCGTCTGCGCCACGCTCTGGATGCGATTGACCGCGGCCTGCACCTCCGGGTCAAAATCCTGAATGCCGACCGAGACGCGGTTGAAACCGAGCGGCGCCAGCGCGCGCACGTAATCCGCATCGCAGAAGCGCGGATCGAGTTCGATGCCGAATTCGCGGTGTGCGCTGCGGCTGAAGGAAAAATGCTGGGCGAGCGTTTCCAGCAGCTCAGCCATCTGCGCGCGATCCAGGAAATTCGGCGTACCGCCGCCGAAGTGCAGCTGCAACACGGGGCGGTCGCGGTCGAACAGCGGCGCGACGAGCTCGATCTCGCGATGCAGGCGCTGCAGGTAGATCGGCGAACGGCCCGTGTCACGCGTGATGATGCGCGTGCAGCCGCAGTAAAAGCACGGGCTCAGGCAGAACGGCACGTGCACGTACACCGATAGCGGCCGCGGAATCGGATCCTCGTTGGAGGCGAGCGCCGCGGCGCGCAGTTGCGTCTCGCCGAAACCGGCGTGGAACTGCGGCGCGGCCGGGTACGAGGTATAGCGCGGGCCGTTCACGTCGTAGCGTGCGATCAGGCCGGGATCGAAGGTGGCTATGTTGTGCATGCGGCGATGGTGCGT
>DATIVQ010000168.1:0-3053 GCA_035465735.1 Rudaea sp. | reverse complement strand
CGACGGTTCGTTCAAGAACGTGGTCGTGCTGTTCGCCGGCGCCAGTGCTGATCAGCAGCGCGTACAGGACGCGTTGACGAAGTCGGGCGCGGAGTTGCGCTTCGTCGAGATGAAGTAGCGCGATGAAAAAAGGGTACTTTGCGGCAATTGCCGCTTTTGTCGCGTGCACTTTCGGCGCGAACGCCGCCGAACGTCCCGGCCACGCCGCCATCGCAAGCGCGCACAGGCTCGCCACCCGGGCCGGCTTCGAGGTCTTGGCGCAAGGCGGCAACGCGTTCGACGCGGCGATCGCGGTGGCGTCCACGCTGTCGGTGGTGGAGCCGCAGAGTTCCGGCATCGGCGGCGGCGGGTTTTTCCTCCTGCATCGCGCCAGCGACGACCGTAACGTGATGCTCGATGCGCGCGAGACCGCACCGGCGGCGGTGAACGAGTCGCAATACCTCAAACCCGACGGCACGCCGAACCGCGACACCGCGTTGTACGGCCCGCTTGCCGCCGGCATTCCGGGCGAGCCCGCCGCGCTGGTCTGGCTCGCGGCGCATTACGGCAAGCTGCCGCTGGCAAAATCCTTGGCGCCGGCGATTCGCATCGCGCGTGAGGGACTCCAGCCCGGCAAAACCTTCCTCGAAGCCATCGCCGACCATCGCGAACAGATCGCGCGCTATCCGGGGACGAAGGCGCTGCTGATGCCGAATGGCGAGGTGCCGAAAGCGGGCTGGACGTTCCGCAATCCGGATCTGGCGGCCACGCTCGAACGCATTGCTGCGCACGGCAACGATGGCTTCTACAAGGGCCAGACCGCCGACCTCATGCTCAAGGCGGTCAAGGCCAGCGGCGGCGACTGGACGGCGGCCGACCTCGCCAACTACAAGGTCGTCGAGCGCGATCCGCTGGACTTCGACTACCGCGGCTTCAAGATCGTCACCGCTGCGCCGCCTTCGTCCGGCGGCGTGGCGCTGGAGGAGATGTTCAACGTGCTGTCCGGCTACGACCTCGACAAGCTCGACCGTCCGCACCGGTTGCACACCATCATCGAGGCCATGCGCCGCGCCTTCCGCGACCACAACGAGTACTTGGGCGATCCGGATTTCGTGAAGATGCCGCTGGCCACGCTGCTGTCGCCGCAGTACGCGGCCGGCCTGCGTGCGAGCATCCTGCCGGACAAGGCCACGCCCTCTTCGATGCTGCCATCATCCGTGGAGCACGATCCGGGCATGCACACCACGCATTTTTCCATCATCGATGCGGACGGCAACATGGTGGCGGTGACGCAAACCGTGAACACGCATTTCGGCTCGTGCCTGGTGCCGCCGGGCACGGGCGTGTTCCTCAACAACGAGATGGACGATTTCGCCCTCGTGCCCGGTGCGCCGAATGCCTACGGCCTGCTCGGCAACAAGGCGAACGCGCCGGCGCCGGGCAAGCGCATGCTTTCGTCGATGTCGCCCACGTTTGTATTCGGTCCGGATCGTGTCGGCGTGATCGGCTCTCCCGGCGGGTCGACCATCATCACCCAGGTCTTCGAGGGAATCGTCGCGTTCATGCATGGCGAGAGCGCCGCGCAGATCGCGGCCACGCCGCGCTACCACCATCAGTATCTGCCGGATGTCGTCTACGTTGAACCGAACGCGTTCGATGCGGCGACGAGCAAGGTGCTGGCCGGCATGGGCTACGACATCAAGGAGCGCGGGCACTGGGGCTTCATGAACGTGGTGACCTGGGATCTGCGCGCCAATACGCTCGATGCCGCCAGCGATCCGCGCCACGTTTCGGGGTCCGGCGCAGTGAAATGAAGCTCTGGTCCATCCTCGGCAATTCGCAGCGCCTCGACGGGGGCGCCATGTTCGGCAACGCGCCGAAGGCGATGTGGGAAAAATGGATCGCGCCGGACGCCGACAATCGCATTGCGCTGGCCTGCCGCGCGCTGCTGGCCGACGACCTCGACGGCAAGACCGTGCTGTTCGAAACCGGCATCGGCGCGTTCTTCGAACCGAAGCTGCGTGAGCGCTACGGCGTTGTCGAGGACCGCCACGTCCTGCTCGAATCGCTGCGCGCGGCGGGTTTCGAACATGACGACATCGACGTGGTCGTGCTCTCGCACCTGCATTTCGATCACGCTGGCGGCCTGCTCGCGGCGTGGCGCGAGGGCGCCGCGCCGGAGCTGCTCTTCCCGAAGGCGAAATTCGTCGTCGGCAAGCGCGCGTTCGAGCGCGCCGTGCATCCGCATCCGCGCGATCGCGCCTCGTTCATTGCCCAGGTGCCGGAACTGCTGCAAGAATCCGGGCGCCTGGAGCTCGTGGAGAATGCGCATTCCTTCGCTCTCGGCAAGAGCGTGCGCTTCAGTTTCAGCGACGGGCATACGCCGGGTCTGATGCTGGCGGAAATCGTCGTGCCGTCGGGCGGCATCGTTTTCTGTGCCGACCTGATCCCGGGCCGGCCGTGGGTGCACCTGCCGGTGACCATGGGTTACGACCGCGCGCCGGAACTGCTGATCGACGAGAAGCGTGCCTTCCTCGAAGACAAGCTCGCCCGCAACGTGCGCCTGTTCTTCACCCACGACACTCAATGCGCGCTCGCGCGCGTGACGCGCGACGAAAAAGGCCGCTTCGGCACCGCTGATGAAATGCCCGATTTGATTGGCGCGACGGCCTGACATGGCCAGGCGCAAACGCAAGAAATCGGCCGCGCCGCGTTGGTTCGTGGTGGCGCTCCTCGTTGCGGCCGCGGCTGCCCTATGGTTCGGACGCGCGCATCTGCCGGCATGGCGCCTGCCGGCGATCACCGGCGCACCCGGCGGCGTTTTGGCCGTCGATGCGGCGCACGTCGATCCGGGAAACGACGGCCGTCGCGTGCGCGTGAGCGGCCTGCTCACGGCCGACGGCCCCGCGCGCGATGTGCAGTTGGGCGTGAGAGCCACGGCCGCCGTACTTTTGCGCAATGTGGAAATGTATCAATGGCGCGAGCACTGTACCGGCGCCACGTGCAACTACGACGTCGGCTGGGGCGTGCCGGCCGATTCGCGCAAGTTCCGCGAATCGAAAGGCCACGAGAAT
>DATIVQ010000167.1:0-8088 GCA_035465735.1 Rudaea sp. | reverse complement strand
GCACCGGCGGCAGCGTCGGGTGGTAGTCCGGATACGCCGGGTCCGGATACACCGGCGCCGGATGCTCCTTCAACGCCTGCATGAGTTCCGAAACGCCGCGTTCGAGCTGCGGATCGCGGCCGGTGCGCGTGATGGACGGGTCCTGCCAGACCTCGATATCCGGGGCGATGCCGACGTTCTCCACTTCCCATTGACCGTGCAGGCCGAATAATGCCCAGCGCGGTGCGGTGACGCGTCCGCCGTCGAGCAACACCGGATACATGCCGATGCCGACGAGTCCGCCCCATGTGCGCTCGCCGATCAGCGGGCCGATCCGCTTGCGCTTGAAATACCACGGCAGCGCGTCGCCGCCGGAACCGGAAAACTGGTTGATCAGCAGTGCCTTCGGACCGAAGATCGCCTGCGTGGGTTCGGTATACGTCTGGCCTTCGCGCGTCATCACCCGCGTCATCGCCGGGCGCGACAGGTAATCGACGATGTAGTCGGCGAGCTGGCCGCCGTGGTTGTAGCGTTCGTCGATCAGCGCACCCTGCTTGTCGGTCTGGGCGAAGAAATAGCGGTTGAAATTGGTGAAGCCACCCTGCGCGGTATCCGGAAGGTAGACATAGGCGAGCTTGCCGCCCGACAGGCGGTCGACTTCGCGCCGGTTGTGTTCGACCCAGGCCAGATGGCGCAGGCCCTTTTCGTTCGCGACCGGCACCACGGTGACCTCGCGCGCGCCGCTCCCGTCCGCGTTGGGGCCGACGCGCAGCACGGTCTGCTTGCCGACGGTCTGCTGGAAGAAGCCGTAGAGGTCGTTGTCCGCATGCAGTTCGCGGCCGTTGACGGCAAGGAGATATTCGCCGGCATGCACATTCACGCCGGGCTGGGTCAACGGCGCCTGCAACTGCGGATTCCAGTTTTCGCCATTGTATACTTTTGCGAAACGGTAGCGGTCGTTGTCGATCGTATAGTCGGCGCCGAGCAGGCCGACTGCAATCTTGGGCAGATCCGGCATGCTGCCGCCGCGCACGAACATGTGCCCGACCGAGATGTAGGCGAGCATCTTGCGGAACAGGAAGTTGAGGTCGCCGCGGCTGCCAACACCGGCCAGATAGGGCCGGAAATGTTTTTCCGCGGCAGCGATATCCAGACCGTGGAAATGCGGGTCGTAGAAGAAGTCGCGCTCAATGCGCCAGACTTCGTTGTACATCTGCGCCCATTCTTCGCGCGGCAGCACGTGCACTTCCATCGCCGCGGTATTGATTTTGCCTTCGCCCGGTTTCGCGGGCTTTTCGGCGGCGGCGATCGCCCAGTCCTCCTTGCCGGTGCGGATCAGCATCTTGTTGCCGTCGGCGGAAAGGGCGAACGCGGTGACATCGCTGGCCAACGTTTCGGTCTTGCGCTTCTTCAGGTCGAAGCGCTTGAGCGTCGCCGCCTCGTCCTCCCGAGTCTGCACTTGCGGGGCTTCGAGCAGGTACAGCTCGCCGGTCTTGCCCGCGCTCAGGCCACTGAAATTCGCCGGCGGCACCGGCAGGGCGAGCGTGCGCTGCAGCAGTCCGTCGAAATCGATGCCGACGTCCGCCGCATCGGATCGGGTCTTGTCCTTGCCCTTTCCGTGGCTGCCGCCGTCATCGGACTTGTCCGTGGCTGGCGCTTTCACGCCCTTGTCTTCATCGCTTTCCGGCGCGAGCGGCGAGGGCAGATTCTTGCGCAACACCGCTAGGTATACGCCGCGCGTGACCGGATGCGCCTCGCTGGTCATGTCCAGCCAGCCGGGCGACAAGCCGTTGTCGGTGCTGGCGGTGAAATACAGGTACTTGCCGCTTGCATCGAACTGCGGATACAGGCAGTCGCTCATGCCGTCGGTGACTTGTGCGATCTTGCGCGAGCCGACCGAATACACAAACACCGCGTGCAGGTGGTTCGGCAACTGCTTGGTGTATGTTATCCAGCGACTGTCCGGCGACCAGGCCTGGTCGAACTCGTGCAGCGGCGTATCGAACAGATCCGTATCGATCTTCACGGGTTTCCCGCCGGCCAGATCCACGACCCACAGGTTCAGGCGCTTGTCGCTGTAGGCGATGCGCTTGCCATCCGGCGACCAGCGCGGCGAATAGAAGAACGACGGCGGCTGGCCGAGATCGATGTGGCGCGGCGCCTGCAGGGCATCCTGATCGCGGATGGTGAGCGCGTATTCGCCCGAGGAATCGGAGAAATACGCCACCGACTTGCCGTCCGGTGACCAGGCCGGATCGCGTTCGGCGGCGTTTTCAGTGCGCGTGATGTCGCGCACGTCGCCTTTCTCGGCGGGCACGCTGAAGATGTCGCCGTGCGCCTCGAACACCGCGCGCGCACCGGTCGCAGAGATGCCCCAGTGCTCGATTTCCTTGGCGACTTTCTTGAAGTAGGGCACGGTTTGCGGTAACGGACCCGCGACCGTTACCGGCACGATGGAATTCTTGCCACTGGCGAGGTCGACGAGATGCAGTTCGCCCATCTGCGTGTAGGCGATGGCGCCCGCACCGGCGCTGGCGGCGTCGATCGGGTAGCCGTCATTGGCGACGATTTGATTCACCTTGCCGCTGGCCACATCGTAATCGAACAGCGTCGCCGGACCATTGCGGTCGGACAGAAAATACACGTGACTGCCAACCCACATCGGCGATGAATCGTTGGAATTCTCGCGCGGGATTTTTGTCACCTTCGAATCGGACAGGCGCGCGATCCAGATGCGCGTGGTCTGGCCGCCGTGGTAGTCGCGCCAATCCGGTTCCCACTGAAGCACTGGGTTGTAGGCGATCTGCTTTGCGTCCGGCGAAAACGCGCCCTGTTCGGCCATCGACAACGGCAGCGCCCGCGGCATGCCGCCGGACAAGGGCAGCAGGTACAGTTGCGAGGAATCGTTCGCCGCGTCGCGGTTGGAGCGCATCAGCACGGATTGGCCATCGGGCGACCAGCCCACGGCCTCGTCCGCCGCCGGATGCCAGGTCAGCCGGCGCGGCGTGCCACCGGCGGCCGGCACCACGAACACGTCGGGGTTGCCGTTCGCGATATCGGTATAGGCGACCCAGGCACCGTCCGGCGAGAACCTCGGTTCCATTGCCGTGCCGTCACTGCTGACGAGCAGAGTTGCCGCGCCGCCGGCGCGTGGCACCGTCCAGATTTCGCCGCCCCAGGCGAAGGCGATGCGCGTGACCGAGACGCTGGGCGTCTGCAAAAGTAGTGGCGCGGCTTGCGCGCAGCCCATTCCGGCCAACAGGCACAAACCCGATATCCACGATGCTGCGCGCATGAAAATCTCCGTATCCGGCGGCAAAGCGCGAGTCTAGGCCGCGATCTGCAAGGATCAAACCTGCCATTGGTAACACCCTGCGGCATAATAGCGGTCCGCTTCACTGGCTGTATCCCCGTGACCGATCTCCAACAGGCCTTGAATCTCCACCGCTCCGGCGAGCTCGATGCCGCCGAGGCGGCATACCGCGCACTGCTCGCCGACAAATCCGACGATGCGGATGCGCTGCATCTGCTCGGCGTGCTGCTGCACAAGCGCGGCAATTCCGAGGATGCCGAGGAATCGATCCGAAGCGCGTTGATGCTCGAACCGGAGTGCGCGCAGTTCCACCTCTCGCTGGGCGGCGTGCTGATGCAGCTGGGTCGCGACGAAGAGGCGCACGCCGCGTTTGACCGTGCGCTCGAGCTTGATCCGAACGCACCCGAGGCGCATGCACTGCTCGGCTTCGTGCACGCGCGCGCGGGCAAAATGGACGCCGCCGAGGAACGCTTCAAGATCGGTCGGCGTGCGGAGGCGGACGATCCCCTGCTCCTGCTCGGCTTGGGCAACCTGTATCTGGCTCGCGAACAGCCGGACAACGCGCTCAAGTTCCTGACTCGCGCTGCAGAACAAAAGCCCGAGGATGCGATGATCCAGTTCAGTCTCGGGCGTGCCTTCTTCGAACAGGGCAACTACGCTTTCGCGGACAAGGCTTTCGAGAATGCGCTGCGGTTGCTGCCGGATTTGGCGCGGGCGAGTTTGTACCGCGGCCGCGTCTGCGTGCGCGAGAAACGCTATGCGGATGCGCAGGCGATCTACGAGGAGCTGCTCGCGCGCAAGCAAGAGGAATTCGGCGCATTGGCCGGACTCGGCGATTGCGCGCGCCATCGCGGCCACGTCCTGCGTGCGCTCAAGTTCTACCGCCGCGCGCTGGCGCTGGACCCGGACAATCCCGGCGCGGCCAACGCCTGTGCCTGGTGCCTGGAGCAGGTCGGCGACCTCGCCGGCGCGGCGGAATACCTGTCCGGTGCCTTGCAGCGCGCACCGGATGCGGCTTGGTTGCGCACGCCGCTTGCCGGCCTGCTCGAGCGCCTGGGACACGGCGAGGAAGCCGCGCGCGTGCGGGCCGGCTGATGCGCACGCCCCTGCTTGCGGCGGCTTTGGCGCTGCTGCCGGCGGGCGCACTTGGCGCGTACGCGCTTCCGCTGGGCGAGCTTCATCTGCCGCCCGGGTTTCGTATCGCCGAATTCGCGCGCGTGCCGGATGCGCGCGAAATGACACTGGGTACGAATGGCACGCTGTTCGTCGGCTCGATGAGCGCGGGCAAGGTCTACGCCGTCACGCCATCGCCCGACGGCACGCGCGCGGACAAGGTGCGCACTATCGCGCGCGATCTGCGCATGCCGGTCGGCGTTGCCTTCAAGGACGGCGCGCTGTATGTATCGGCGGTGGACCGCATCGTGCGCCTGGACGCGATTGAATCGCGTCTGGACAATCCGCCCACGGCTAAGGTCGTCACGGACCGGCTGCCCGCCGACGCCGCGCACGGCTGGCGCTTCATCGCCTTCGGTCCGGACGGCAAGCTCTACGTGCCGATCGGCGCGCCGTGCAATGTCTGCGACAAGCCCGGTTACGCGAAACTCACGCGCATGAATGCCGATGGCAGCGGCACCGAGGATGTCGCGCTCGGCATCCGCAACACGGTCGGTTTCGACTGGCAGCCGGGAACGAACAAACTCTGGTTTACCGACAACGGGCGCGACTGGTTGGGCAACGACACGCCGTCTGACGAATTGAACCGCATCGATCGCCTGCGCGAACATTTCGGTTTTCCGTATTGCCACCAGGGCGATTTGCCCGATCCCGAATTCGGCAAGGGCCATCCGTGCAGCGATTTCACGCCGCCCGTGCTGAAGCTCGGCGCACATGTGGCCGCGCTCGGCATGCGCTTCTACACCGGTGTGCAATTTCCCGCCAAATACAAGGACTCCATCTTCATCGCCGAACACGGTTCGTGGAACCGATCGGAAAAAGTGGGTTATCGCGTCGTCGACGTGCGTGTGGACGGCGAGCGCGTCGTCGACGGCAAGCCCTTCGTAAGCGGCTGGCTGCGGCCCGACCAGAGCGTGTGGGGCCGGCCGGCGGATGTGCTGGCCACGCCTGACGGCGCCTTGCTCGTATCCGACGATCTGGCCGGCGCCATTTACCGGATTACCTATACCAAACCATGAACGCACACATCGATGATGCCGCTGCTGCGCTCGGACGCGCGCGCGAATTTGCGCAAGCTGGACGCGGCGAAGAAGCGGCCAGCGAGTACACGCGCGTACTTGCCGCACAACCCGAACACGCCGAAGCGCTCGCGTTTTTCGGCATGCGAGAATTGGCGCTGGGTCGTTCGCAGCAGGCCATCGACTACCTGCGACGCGCGGCGCGCACGGAGCCCGACGAGCCGCAGATCCAGCTGAGTCTGGGCAGCGCCTATCTCGCCGAACGCAATCTGGACGAGGCCTGCGCCGCGCTCGCGCGCAGTTTGGCATTGGCGCCAAAGGCCTACGTGGCAAGGCTGCAATACGGCACCGCGCTGGAACAATCTGGCCGGCCGGATGCGGCGTTGCCACAGTATTTCGGTGCGATCGTGCAGGCACAGAAGCAGGGCCGCTGGCTCAACGATGCAACCACCGCGCCGCTGCTGCGCGCTCAGGTCAAGCATGCGATGCGTGTCGTCTTCGAGGGCCGCAAGCGCCTGTTCGAGGCTCTGCTAGCCCCGCATTTCGCGCGCCACGGCGAAGCGGCGATGGCACGCGTGGCGAAGTGCCTGAAGATATACCTCGGCGAGTTGCCGCCGAATTATCCCGATCCGCGCCAGATCCCGAAGTTCCTCTACTTCCCGGATCTGCCCCCGGCTACCTATTTCGACCGCAAGCTGTTTCCCTGGTACGAAATCCTGGAAACCAACTGGTCGGCGATCCGCGAGGAAATGAACGCCGTGCTGCACGAACCCGATGCGCTGGCGCCGTTCCTCGGCACGCATCCGCCCGAAGCCATGAAAGAGTATCTCGGCGGCGTGGAAAAACCGGTCTGGGATGCGTATTTCTTCTACCGCCACGGCGAGCGCTTCGATGCGCACCACGCGCGTTGCCCGCGCTCGAGTGCCGCGCTGGAGTCGTTGCCGACCCTGGTGCGCATACGTGAACACGCGCCGGAGGTATGTTATTCGGTGCTCACGCCCGGCACGCACATCCTCAAGCACCGCGGCGTGACCAACACGCGCCTGGTGACGCATCTGCCCCTGATCATTCCGGAAAACTGCGCGATCAGCGTTGGCGGCGAGGAAAAAGTCTGGCGCGAGGGCGAGTGCTTCAGCTTCGACGACACCTATGAGCACGAAGCCTGGAACCGCAGTGCCCGCACGCGCGTGGTCATGCTGCTGGATGTATGGAACCCGTACATGAGCGCTGCCGAATGCGAAGCGATCACCGGGCTGATCGAGGGCATCGGCGACTTCAATCGCGCCGGCGACATCGACCGGCCCTGATCCGGTATTGGTGCAGCGCTCGAAAATCGTGCACCAGATTGGTGATAATTTTTGTTGGCGACTAGGCTTTTTGACATACAATTGATTGATTTGATTGAATTTCGTCGATTGGCATCAGCCTTGCTATATAGCGGCATCCTCAACCCCAGGAGCCCGCGATGTCCGCCGACAAGGTTTTTGATCTGATCAAGAAACACAACGTCGAATTCGTCGACCTGCGCTTTGCCGACATGCTCGGCAAGCAGCACCACGTCACTTTTCCCGCCCATGCCATCGACGCCGGCACGTTCGAAGACGGCAAGATGTTCGACGGGTCCTCGATCACCGGCTGGAAGGGCATCAACGATTCGGACATGGTGCTGATGCCGGATCCGGCCAGCGCGGTGCTCGACCCGTTCGCCGCGCATCCGACCCTGAACCTCGTCTGCGACGTGCTTGAGCCGTCGACCATGCAGGCGTACTCGCGCTGCCCGCGTTCGATCGCCCGGCGCGCCGAGGCTTACCTGAAATCGACCGGCGTCGCCGATACCGCGTTCTTCGGTCCGGAACCGGAATTCTTCATCTTCGACTCGGTGCGCTGGAGCAACGACATGCGTGGCGCCTCGTTCGAGATCGAATCCGAAGAAGCGGCATGGAGTTCCAATCGCGAATTCGAAGGCGGCAATTCCGGCCACCGCCCGGGCGTGAAGGGCGGCTATTTCCCGGTCGCGCCGGTGGATTCGCTCGGCGACCTGCGCGGCGAGATGTGCAAGATCCTCGAACAGGTTGGCCTGACAGTGGAAGTGCACCATCACGAAGTCGCCACCGCCGGCCAATGCGAGATCGGCACCAAGTTCAGCACGCTCGTGCACAAGGGCGACGAGCTGCTCACGCTCAAGTACGTGCTCAAGAACGTCGCGCATGCGCACGGCAAGACCGTCACCTTCATGCCCAAGCCCATCGTCGGCGACAACGGCTCCGGCATGCACGTGCACCAAAGCCTGGCAAAGGGCGGCACCAATCTGTTCGCCGGCGACCTGTACGGCGGCCTGTCGCAGACCGCGTTGTATTACATCGGCGGCATCTTCAAGCACGCGCGGGCAATCAATGCGTTCACGAACTCCACCACGAACAGCTACAAGCGCCTGGTGCCGGGCTTCGAGGCGCCGGTGATGCTGGCGTATTCGGCGCGCAACCGTTCGGCGAGCTGCCGCATCCCGTTCGTGCATTCGCCCAAGGCGCGGCGCATCGAAGTGCGCTTCCCCGATCCGATGAATTCCGGCTACCTCGCCTTCACCGCGCTGATGATGGCGGGCCT
>DATIVQ010000166.1:0-1703 GCA_035465735.1 Rudaea sp. | reverse complement strand
AGCGCTTGTCTGGCGGCGAGGTCTCTTCGATGTAGCGCCGCAGCGACTCGCCGACGCCTGGCTTCAGATCGGGCCACGCGCACGCGAATGCCGGATTGGCGAGTGCCGGGCCCCAGTTGTAGCCGAGCCGCTTGACTGCGTCCGCGGGCAACTGGCCTTGGTCGACCTCGAGCAGCACGGTCTCGAGCATGCGCAGGTCGGCGATCGTGATCCGCTCAAAGGCTTCCCAGTCAGCAAGGGTCCAGCGCTTGACGGCTTCGGCATAGTCCGATTCCGTCTCCAGGCGATTGAGGTGGGCGTCGAACGAACGATGGAATTCCGACGTCGCGATGCCAATCGCCTGATACGCGGCAGCGCGCGCCTGCCGGTTGCTCTCCCGGATCTGCCATCCGACGAACGCCAACGACAAAATGACTCCGAGAACGGCCAGCACCTCGCGCAGAAGCCGCCATGGAATACGTCTCGTGCTCAAGATAAGTCTCCGGTTGCCATGCAAGGGTACAGCTAACGGGGTCAGAGTGCCTTCGAGCGGCAATTTCCTACACGCGTGACAGAACCCGCCGACAGCACGCAACTGTCGTGCGGGGAACACTCTGCGCGATGGCCAGACTCCCACGACCCGACATTGCCGGTGTCGCCCAACACATCATCCAACGCGGCAACGATCGCATGCCCTGCTTTCTCGACGATCAGGATCGACGCTCCTACCTCAGGTCCCTGCGCGAGATGTCCGGCCGCTACGCGCGCGCGATCCACGCCTATGTACTGATGAGCAACCATGTGCACCTGGAAACGACCGCTTCCGTCGCATGGTCGAACGCAAACTCAGGCGCTGCGCCTCGGTCCGGCCGCCGCATCGACCGCCGCGATCGCCACTCTCACCGGATAAGGCACTCTGACCCCGTTCTTCGCGACAAATTGAGGCAAATCAACTCGGCGCTCCGCGCCCGGATATAGCGTATGCGCAAATGCGGCGGCGCGGGAGCCGTCGCCGATCCAGTCGCGGAATTACTACCGACAGGCCTGTCCGGAGGTATCGACATGAGCCGCCACGCCCTACGCATTCTGCCGCTTGCGCTGTTTGCAACCATCGCCGCGAACGCCGGCGCCGCTCCGCCGACACAAGACGCCCCGTTCGTCTGGTCCAGCGTGGTCGACAACGGCGACTACATGCCGACCAACACCTGCGATCCCACCGCTATCACGGCGACGTCCCCGCCCTGCCGGTACTTCAACAGCTACAACCAGCCTTCGGTCAACGCGAGCGGCCTGGTCGTCTTCCGCGCGCGCAGCCAGGGCGGACACGGCGCCGGCGAGCCCGTGCACGGCATTTACACGCGCGACATGGGCGCCGCCGGTCCGGTCGTCCGGATTCTCGAGCGCGGCAGTCCGGTCCCCCAGCCCAACAATCTCGGCACGGTGTTCCACGAACCACCGTCGTTCCCGCGCATCGATATCGGCTCGCCAACCATCGTCACGCGCGGCAATCATCAGCCGGTCTGGCAGGTGGACGGCAACGTCGAGGACCAGGTGGGCACCAACGGCGTCTACGCCAATCCGTTCGGACCGCTGGTCACCGGCACGAGCAAGCTCGGCGCGCTGGGCGATTTCTCCTTCTTCCAGGTGCCGGAGAGCCCGGGCACGTTCTTCGACGTGTTTCCCGGCGCACCCGCGGTCACCGACCGCAACGTCATCGTGTTCAA
>DATIVQ010000165.1:0-16068 GCA_035465735.1 Rudaea sp. | reverse complement strand
GCCACGCCTGCGGTACGCTATTCACGAGCCTTGTAGCCCGGCGTTCCGCTCCGGGCGGAACGCACGCATGACGCAACTCAACCAACCCGGCAAGCTGCCGCCGTTCAATCCGATCGCCGACGATGGCGACACGGTCCATTTTTGTTCCACCTGCGCCTTCGGCTCGGTGTGCCTGCCGGCGGGTTTGAACAAGTCGGCGCTGAACGACTTGCACATGCTGGTCGAACATATCGGTCCGTTCCATACCGGCGACCACATCTTTCGCAGCGGCGAGCGTTTCGGCGCGCTGTACGCGGTGCGCGCGGGCATGGTCAAGACGCGCCAGGTCGACGACGAGGGCCACGAGCAGGTGCTCGGCTTTCACCTGCCCGGCGAGATGATCGGGCTTGACGCGATCCACCCGGCTAAGTACCCGTGCGATGCGGTCGCCCTGGACACGGTGTTCGTGTGCCGATTCTCGTTCCCGGCGCTGTCGACCCTGGCCGCGAAGATCCCCGACGTGCAGCAGCGATTGTTCGACTTGCTCAGCGCCGATATCGGCAAGTCCAGCCGCTTCTCCGGCGACCATACCGCAGACGAACGCCTCTCCGCGTTCCTGCTCGACCTCGGTAGCCGCTACGCCGCGCGCGGCTTCGCCCCAAACGCGTATCGGCTGGTCATGCCGCGCGCCGACATCGCCAACTACCTGCGCCTGGCCGCCGAAACCGTCAGCCGCGTGCTGCGCCGTTTCCAGGACCAGAACCTGATCCATGTCGACGGTCGCGAACTGGAACTCGCCGACAAACCGGCACTGCAGAACCTGGCACGGCATATCCTGCGCGATTGATGTGCGATCCAGAGCACCGCCCCGTTGATCCGGGGCCTGTGCTTACGGGCCGTCGAAACCGTCGATGAAGATCGTTTCTTCGTACGCGCCCATGTCCGCCCGGCCGCTACCCGGGAATGCGTGCCCGTCCAGGTCCATGGCAGGCAGCCCACCCGTGGGATTCGTCAAGCCACTGGCCAGCAGCGGCGAGGTGCCGGAGAGGCGATAGTCGCCAGCGCCGACGAATTTCGGATCCAGATCGACATTACCGCCGCTGTTGGCCGCCGGTGCGCCGGTGAGCGCATGATAATCGTTGTAGTTGAATTCGAAGGTCTGGAACGAATACAGGTAGAAGTCGTAACCGTTGCTATTGCCGTAACTGATGTTGTTGCTGACATAGCCACTGGCGCTTCCGCCGCCGAGCGCGGCAATCATGTTGCCGCCACTCGTGTTGGTATTGCCAGCGATCGTATTGTTGGTCAGGTAGATGATCGAACCCGCGTCCATGCTCGTCGACAACGCGCTGGCCGCCGGTGCGCTGTTGCCCGCAAACAGGTTGGCGTCGATGTGCACCGTGCCGACACCGAAAACGGTCAATCCGCCGACGGAATAGTTGCTGCTGTTGTCGATGACCTGGTTGTTTGCAAACACCGCGACGGCGACCGCGTTGGTCAAGTCGATTTGCCCGCCGCCGCCGGCCGACCCTGCCTTGGAGCCGTGCTGCACGGTGATGTGCTGCACGCTGATGTTGCCATTGGTCTGGAAGTTGATGACCTGGCTCGTGCCGCCGCCGTCGAGTTGGCTCAAGCCGGGCGTCGGGTCCAGCTTGGTGCAGGTGCTGTCGTAGCCGCCCTCGATCGTGAGCGCAAAACCGCTGCTCGAGTTGAACGTGAACGGACCACCGCTGACGGCGAACGTGCCGCCGGCCAGCAATATCGTGTTGTCGTGCGTGTTGGCGATACCGCCATCACTGGCGTCCGCCAGGGCGAAGCCCAGTTCCGGACCGGTGTGCACGCAGTAGGTGCTCGCATGGGCGACGCTGGCCAGGAACAGGGCAGGCATCGAAAGCAGGGCGGCGTTGCGCCAAATGTGCTGTTTCATGAAATCTCAGATCAGGTAAATCCACATGGGTAAACGACAGCGGAACGGCAAACCGTACATCCACTGCTGGGCGCTCGGATCTACGGCACCCGGATCACCCGCCGATGTCCGTCTCCAGCGCCGCATTGAGATCGGCGACCAGCGCACGCGCTTCGTCGCGCAGCGCCACGTAGGCCGCTTCCCATTGTCCCCGGCGCGGCACGGCGAGTCCGAAGCGCTGCAGGCGCGACGCGACGCTTTGCAACTGTGCGCGCAGGCGCTCGATCTCGGCGAGCGCGGCCTCGTGCTCGTCCTTGCCAATGAAAAACACCTTGCGGTCGCGGCACACGCCGATACACGGCTGCGGCGCTTCGATCTTCCCGCAGCCGATGCATTGCCATGCCTGGATGTATTCGGCCATGCCCGCCTCCTGCCACTGCCGTCAGCATGCACCGCCGACGCGCGCATCGCGTTGACTGCGGTCAAGCAATCCGCGCGCGCCTGACCCAGGTCAAGGATGCGGCGACGATGCTGCGGCATGCTGTTTTGGCGTCAGGAACCGTGGCACGAGGCAGGTAGATTCATGGATACGCGCATCGGACAGGGATCCATCCCGCCGCGGTCACGGCAGCAGGTGGGGGTGGCGGCCGCTCCGAGTCCGGCGGCCGTCGCTCCCGCCGGTTTTCCCTCGCTGGCCGAACTGCCGCGCCTGCTCGCCGCCGCTCCGCACCGCATGATGTTCTTCGGCGGCGCCACCGCGCTGCTCGTCACCATGGCGTGGTGGGCATGCTTCCTCGGCGCCGGCTATTTCGGCCACGCGTTCCCGGCCGCACCGGTTCCCGGCGGATGGGCGCATGCCGTGTTCACCCAGTACGGCATGCTGGCGATGTTCATCTTCGGCTTCCTGCTTACCGTATTCCCGCGCTGGATGGGCCAGGCGGCCTTGCCGAAACGTGCATACGTTCCGGTCTTCGCCGGCATGTTCGGCGGTTATCTGCTGTCGCACATTGGCTTGCTGGATTTGAAGCCGTTGCTGATCGCGGGGCTCGCGCTCATGCTTGGCGGCTGGCTCATGGGTCTGGTCGCGCTCGGCGGCGTGCTTCGACGCAACGGCGGCAAGGATCGGCACGCCGTGTCGTGTTTCGCCGCCTTGTGCGCGGGATTCATCGGCCTCGCCTGCTTCTTCGTCTTCAGCCTCGGCGGGCCGTGGCAGTGCGCGATCCTCGCCATCAAGCTCGGCACGTTCGGATTGCTGCTGCCGATCTTCTTCACCGTCGCGCATCGCATGGTGCCATTCTTCAGCAGCAATATCGTCGGGCCGGGTTACAAGCTGTTCCGCCCGGGATGGAGCCTCGCGGTGCTGTGGCCGCTGTTGCTGGTTCATCTCGGGCTGGACCTGGCCCACCGCTACGACCTGCTCTTTCTCGCCGACGCGCCGCTGGCGTTGTTCTTCGCCTACCACTGGATCGGCTGGCAGCCGTGGAAATGCCTGCGTCCGGGATTGCTCGCCGCGCTGCACATCGCGCTGCTGTGGCTGCCGACGGCATTCGTGCTGTTCACCATACAAAGCCTGGTCTTCCGCTGGACGGGCGAGTTCACTCTCGGCCGCGCGCCGGTGCATGCGTTGACCGTGGGCTTCTTCGCCTCGATGCTGGTGGCGATGGTCACGCGCGTCACGCATGGTCATTCCGGCCGGCCATTGCAGATGGGCGCGATCCCGTGGCTCACGTTCGGCCTGCTCCAGCTCGTCGTGCTCGCGCGCCTGTGGGCGGAACTGGCCAACAACAGCGCGCTGTGGCTGGTGATCGCCGCGTTCGGCTGGGTGCTGGCCTTTGCGCCGTGGGTACTGCGCTCGCTGTGGATCTACCTCACGCCACGCCGGGACGGGATTCCCGGTTAAAAACCTGCTGCGCTCGACATCTCGCGCGCCGGCAGTGCTCGAAATCCTCGTTTACATCTGAGTAAACTCCGGCTTCTGCGCGCTGGTGGCGCGCGACCTGTCTTCGCTCGCGACGGTTTTTCAGAGATCCCGCAGTCCTCCGATGATCGAGTTCTATCCGCAGATCAAACTCGTCCACATAACCTGTGTCGTCCTCTCCGGCAGCCTGTTCACGCTGCGCGGAATGATGATGCTGGCCGGTTCCGTACGCGTCTACCATCCGGCGCTGAAGTATCTTTCCTACCTCATCGACACGACCCTGCTCACGGCGGCCGTACTGCTGACTCTGATCCTGCACCAGTATCCGTTCGTGCAATCCTGGCTCACCGCCAAGGTGCTGCTGCTGGTGGTCTACATCGTGCTCGGCGTGTTCGCCCTGCGGCGCGGGCGCTCGCGCGCGTGCCGCGCGGCGTACTTCGTCGCCGCGCTCGTGGTTTTCCTTTTCATCGTCAGCATCGCGATCGCGCACGATCCGCGGGGAATCTTCACGTACTTCAGCGGTTGAAGCGGCGCCTCAGAATTTATACTCGACGCTCGCCCACAGCTTGGTTTCATCCGTGCTGAAACCATCGCTGCGATAGTCGGCGAGCTTGAGCAAGCCCGTCAGGTGCGCGGCCAGAGGATACGTCAGCATGGCATCTGCTTCGGTGCCGTAAGCGCGTCCGCCATGGTCAGCGTGGAAATCGTGCCAAACCACTGTCCACGCAGCCTTGCCGATATTCCCGTTAGCGCCAAGATAACGGTCGTCCACGCCGTCGACCGGCGTGGTGAGAAAACGGTCGGCCCAGCCATCGAACGCATGCAAGGTCGCGAAGGGCGTGGCGAATCCGTAGTTGCCATTCCCGCCCATGACTTCGTCGCCGATCTTGAACGTGACGCCGCGCCAGGTGAGCGTTGGCTCGATCAACCGGTAATCGGCGCTCTGCGACGCCGGGTTGTTGGCATAGTCGTTCTGATGCGCGTACTCCAGCGTCCAGCTGAATTTCCAGTCACCGCTTGCATGCATGCCGTTCCAGCGCGCGCCGAACGTTTTCGTCGATGCGGTGGCGACGCTGTCGTTCTTGACGAGATAGGCGTAGCCGGTGAAGTTTCCCAGCGCGGTGGCCTGGGTGAGATTGAGCAGGTTGCCGTTCAAGTCCCAGGCGCGCAGCAGCGGATTGGGATTGTCGTTGCCGAACACGCGCTGCACGCGATCCAGGTACGCATAGCGCAGCACCGGACCATCGCCACCGAAGGCATAGCGCAGCGAGAGCGCATCGAAAGTCTGTTCGTTCTGACGCCAGCCGACATTGCCGAAGAAACGCTGGTTGTCGAAGGACACGATCTGGCGGCCAAGCGCGGAGTCGAATCCGCCCTCCGCGTAGCCGACATAGGCTTCGTGGAATTCGCTGGACTGCGGATCGGCCACGGTCGGGTATTGGGTCTTGCCGTTCGCCGTGCTGTTGTAGTGCGCGCCGGCCAGCGCCTGCACGCGATCGCCGGATACGACCGCTCGCCAGCCCGGGGCGATCATCCAGCGGTAGCCCAGGCGCAGGCGCACGGTGTTGGCGTCCGCGCTCTGTGCGAACGCAGCATCGTCGACGCCTTCGTAACGATAGCGCAGCTCGACGATGGGTTTGCTCTGTGCCGTGTCGCCCGGCGCGGATTGCGCGAACGCCGTGACGTAGGGCGTGGTCAGCAGCATGGCAACGGTGAGAATGCGCAGGACGGGACGGTGGTTGGCAGTCATGAATTTATTCCTCGTGCGGCACGATGCCGCGTCGGTGCCAGTCTCGCCACCCGCAGCGTTCGCGCGTTGACTTGAGTCAAGCCGATGTTGCGGTGCAAGATGAAGTCGACTCGCGCTTGACCCGAGTCAATTAACACCGACGCGCGGCGTTGTTAGATGTGGCTATCGGCCATCCGGCCATTTTCTCTGGGGTTCTCGCATGAAAACACGTCTGATCGCATTCGGCATTGCGGCCTTGTTCGCCGGCTTTGCCGGCCTTGCGCTGGCCGACGACGCCGGCGGCTCGCCGAACAACTACATCCATGGCGACTTCGGCCCGCCGCGCGGCGACCCGATCCATGCCGTGCTGACCAGTCCGCCCAACGTGCCGGCTCCGACGCTGCGCAACTATCCGGCCAAGGTGATCGTGGAACTGGAAGTCATCGAAAAGGAGATGCCCATCTCCGAGGGCGTGACCTACACGTTCTGGACCTTCGGCGGCACCGTGCCAGGCAGCTTCATCCGCGTGCGCCAGGGCGACACCGTGGAGTTCCACCTGAAGAACAACCCCAACAACAAGATGCCGCACAACATCGACCTGCATGGCGTTACCGGTCCGGGTGGCGGCGCGGCGTCGAGCTTCACCGCTCCGGGACACCAGTCGCAGTTCACGTTCAAGGCGTTAAACCAGGGCCTGTACGTCTACCATTGCGCGACCGCGCCGGTCGGCATGCACATCGCCAACGGCATGTACGGGCTGATCCTGGTCGAACCGCCGGAAGGTCTTGCGCCGGTGGATCACGAGTACTACGTGATGCAGGGCGACTTTTACACGACCGGCAAATACCGCGAGAAGGGCCACCAGCCGTTCGACATGGAAAAGGCGATCGACGAACGGCCCACGTACGTTCTGTTCAACGGCGCCGAAGGCGCGCTCACGGGCGACAAGGCGCTCACCGCGAAGGTCGGCGAAACCGTGCGCATCTTCGTCGGCAACGGCGGTCCGAACCTGGTGTCGAGTTTCCACGTGATCGGCGAGATCTTCGACACCGTGCGCCAGGAAGGGGGCACGGTCGAGCAGCACAACGTGCAAACCACGCTGGTGCCGTCCGGCGGCGCGGCGATGGTGGAATTCCACACCGAAGTGCCCGGCAGCTACGTACTGGTCGACCACTCAATATTCCGTGCCTTCAACAAGGGCGCGCTGGCGATCCTCAAAGTGGACGGACCGGAGAACAAGTCGGTGTATTCGGGCAAGGAGGTCGACTCGGTGTACCTTGGCGACCGCGCCGAGCCGAACCTGGCGGCCGTGACGCAGGCGACGAAGGCCGCCGCCGCGGGCAAGCTGACCAAGGAAGAGCAGATCAAGGCCGGCAAGCAGCTGTTCACGGGAACGTGTTCGGTCTGCCATCAGGCCAATGGCGAAGGCCTGCCCGGCGTGTTCCCGCCGCTCGCGAAATCGAGCGTGATCGCAGCCGATCCGAAGCGTCCGATCCGCATTCTTCTGCACGGCCTGACCGGGCCGATCCAGGTCAATGGCAAGGACTACAACTCGGTGATGCCGCCAATGACCCAGCTCAACGATGACGAGGTCGCGAACATCCTCACCTTCGTGCTCAACAGCTGGGGCAATCCTGGCGGCCACGTCGAAGCCGCCGAAGTGGCCAAGGCCCGCGCCGAACCCGTCACGACAGCCACCGCAGAGCATTGACGCGCATGCGCATCCTGCTGACCCTCGCGCTGCTTTCCGCCGCCGGTTCGCTGCCGGCGGCCGAATACGCGAAATTGCCGGGCGGGCGCTTTGCCAGCGTGCTGCCGGCCGACGTCACGACCGCGGACATCGTGGTCGCGCCATTCGCGATGCGCCGGGAGCCGGTCACGAATGCCGAGTTCCTGGCCTTCGTGAAAACGCATCCGCAATGGCGGCGCGGTGACGTTGCGCCGATCTTCGCCGATTCGCGCTACCTCGCCCACTGGCAATCGGCAACCGCGCTCGGCAAGGACGCCTCGCCCGATCAGCCGGTGACGCAGGTGAGCTGGTTCGCCGCGCAAGCGTTCTGCGCCAGCGAGAGCGCGCGTTTGCCGACATGGAACGAGTGGGAGTTCGCCGCGGCGGCGGACGCCACGCGCGCCGACGCGCGCAACGATCCAGCCTGGCGCGAGCGCATCCTCAACTGGTATTCGCGGCCGTCCAATGCGGCGGTCGCGCGCGTGGGCGGCGCTGCGAATTTCTACGGCGTGCGCGACCTGCACGGCTTGGTCTGGGAATGGGTGGACGACTTCGGCGCCCTGCTCGTGGCCAGCGACAGCCGCGACCAGAACGATCCGGACCGCCTCAAGTTCTGCGGCGCCGGCGCGCTCAACCTGCGCGACCGCGACAATTACGCCGTGCTGATGCGCGTGGCCATGCTCTCCGCGCTCAAGGCCGCCGACACCACGGTCAACCTGGGTTTCCGCTGCGCGCGCTCCACATCACCGGGAAACACGCCATGATCCTCGTTCGCCTGTTCGCCTTCGCACTGGTCTTCGCCAGTGTTGCTCCGATGCGCGCCGCCGAATTGCCGGGCGATTCGGTCTACCGGCTGCCGGTCGCGCTGACCGACGAGGACAATCGCGCGTTTCGTCTAGCCGACCGCGCCGGCAAGCCGCAGCTCGTGAGCATGTTCTACACCTCGTGCCAATACATGTGTCCGCTGATCATCGAAGCGCTCAAACGCACGCAGAAGGCGATTTCGCACGATGGCGCGGCGAAACCTGCCGTGCTGCTGGTCAGTTTCGACGCGCAACGCGACTTGCCCGCGCATTTGAAGGAAGTTTTCGGCCAGCGCAAACTCGACGCCACGACGTGGACGCTCGCGCACACGGATGCGGCCAGCGTGCGCCAGCTCGCGGCCGTGCTCGACATCCAGTACCGCGTCCTGCCCGACGGCGACTTCAACCATACCTCGGTGCTGGTCCTGCTCGACGCGCAAGGTCGCATCGCCGCACGCACGGAAAAGATGGACGGCCTCGATGCGGATTTCGTGGCAGCGGCGAGGAAGGTGCTGGCGCAACCCGCGTCGAATTGATGGTCTTCGCTACTTTGCCGGAAAGGCATTCACGCGTTGCTTCGCCAGTTGTGCCTTGAGATTTGCGCGCGCATCTGGCTGCGCCTGTACGTGGTGCAGGACAAGACCAAGAATCAGAACCGCGGACATCGACGTGCGCATAAGCACTTCCTATTTCCGGAAGCGCGCAGGATGGAAGTTCTTCCGGACTCGTCGCGGGCAGGATTCTGGCATCTTGCGGGCCGCGAAGTTCTACCAGCGCAGGATACGCCTCATTGGCCCGGGATCGGCTTATGGATTTTCGTCTGGTTGCACACCAAGTCCTCCTGCGGTGGTACACGGATCCGGCGAACCGTAGTCATCCCGGATCCATGTCACTCGTGGCGCAGCGCTTCGATCGGATCCATGCGTGCCGCACGTCGCGCCGGGAAGAAGCCGAAGATCACGCCGATCGCTGCGGAGAACAGAAATGCGAGCACGTTGATCTGCGTGTTGAACAGGAACGGCACCTGCATTGCGCCAGCCGCGAAGTATGAACCGACGGTAGCGATCGTGACACCGATCAGTCCACCCAGCGACGACAGCACGACCGCCTCGATCAGGAATTGCAGCAGCACTTCGCGCTCGAGCGCGCCGACGGCGAGGCGGATGCCGATTTCGCGCGTGCGCTCGGTGACCGATACGAGCATGATGTTCATTATGCCGATGCCACCGACCAGGAGGCTGACCGCAGCAACCGCACCGAGCAGCACGGTCATGACGCGCGTCGTGCTCGACAATGCCTCGGCAATCTGCCGCGTGTCCATCACATTGAAATTGTCGTCCTCGTTCTGACCGATCCGGCGGCGCTCGCGCATCAGTTTTTCGATCTGCGACTTCGCGCGATCGATCGATGTGCCATCGGCAACTGAGATCATCAGCGCGTTGACGTCCTGATTGCCCGCGAGGCGCCGCTGCACCGTGCGCAACGGCATGATGATCGTATCGTCCTGGTCCTGACCCATGGCCGCCTGGCCTTTCGGCGCCAGCAGTCCGATCACTTCGCATGAGAACTGTTTGATGCGGATGCGGCCGCCGATCGGGTTTTCTTGGCCGAACAATTCGCGTCGCACGGTTTCGCCGATCACGCAGACTGCCTTGCCGGCACGTTCCTCGGTTTCGGTGAATATGCGCCCGATGGCCGGCTGCCATTGGCGCGCGGTGAAGTACGCGTTCGTGCTGCCGCCGATGACCGTGGTCCAGTTGTTGGCCAGGCGCACGACCGTCGCGCTTCTTTGCACCGACGGTGCGACCGCCTGCAGCGAGCCAATCTGATCGTTTATCGCGCGCACGTCGGCGGCCCGGAACGGTGGGGCGCTGCCGTGGCCTGCCCCGAAGCGTTGCCCCGGCCGCACGATCAGCAGATTGCTGCCGAGGCTCGAGATCTGATCGGACACGGCCTTCGTGGCGCCGTTGCCGAGCGTGACCATCGTGATGACGGCGGCCACGCCGATGACGATGCCGAGGATCGTCAGAAACGAGCGCAGCAGATTGCGCTGGATCTCGCGCAGCGACAGCAGGAACCCCGTAAAGCCCATCATGGCCGCTCTCCGTTGCGCACGTCGCTGTCGACGCGACCGTCGATGAAGTGCACGACGCGCTTGGCGTACGCGGCCATGTCCGGTTCGTGCGTGACCATGAGCACGGTGATGCCGCGCTCGCGGTTCAGCTTTGCGATCAGGTCCATGATCTCGCGGCTGCGCTGCGTATCGAGATTTCCGGTCGGCTCGTCCGCGAGCAGCACCGCCGGATGGGTGACGATTGCGCGCGCGATCGCCGCACGCTGTTGCTGTCCGCCGGAAAGCTCGGCCGGCGTGTGCGTTTCCCATTCACTCAAGCCGACCGACGCGAGCGCCTCGTGCGCGGCGGCATGCCGGACAGCGGCCTGCTCGCCGCGATAGAGCAAAGGCAACTCGACGTTTTCGAGCGCGGATGTGCGTGCGAGCAGGTTGTAGCCCTGGAAGACGAAGCCGAGAAAATTCCGGCGCAGCAATGCGCGCTGATTGCGCGTAAGGCGCTCGACGTGGATGCCGCGAAACCGGTACGCGCCGGTCGTCGGCACGTCAAGGCAGCCGAGGATGTTCATGGCCGTCGATTTGCCGGAGCCGCTCGGCCCCATGATCGCCACGAACTCGCCGGCGCGCACGGTCAGATCGACACCACGCAATGCCTGCAGCTCCGCGGCTCCCCTACCGTAGGTCTTCGTGACGCCGACGAGTTCGATCAACGGCGTGTCGGCCGTTCCGGCGTCCAGACTCATCGCGCCGCACTCGCCAGTTCCGTGATGACCGCGACTCCCGGCTGCAGGTCGCCCTCGGTGATCTGTGTCTGACGGCCATCGGTAGCGCCGGTCTTGACGCTGACCGCGAACGGCCGGCCATCGCGCAGGATCCACACGCGCTGCATGCCAGCAGTCGCCTTCGGTTGCTGCGCGGCTCGCGGGATGTGGGGCACGAGCATGCTGGTGATTCCGCCGCTCGATTTCGGCGCGCCTGCCGCCGTGTCCGGCGGCGTGAAGCGAAGTGCGCCGCTCGGCACCAGCAACGCGTCGCGCACCTGGATCGTCGTGATCTCGGCGGTCGCGGTCATGCCCGGACGCAGCGACAGATCGTCGTTGTTGACCGTGAGCACCGTCAGGTACGAGACGACGCCATCCTTGACCTGCGAGCCATAGTCGACGCGGCTGATGCGCGCCGGATATTTTCGATTCGGATACGCATCGACCGTAAACGTCGCCTCCTGGCCATCGCGCACCTGACCGACGTCTGCTTCGTCGACATCGACTTGTATCTGCATCTGCGACAGGTTCTCGGCGAGCGTGAACAGCACTGGCGCCTGGAGCGACGCGGCGACGGTCTGGCCCGGTTCGACCTTGCGCGTCAACACCACTCCGTCGATCGGCGAGCGGATCGATGCCTTCGCCAGACTGGTTTCGTCCGAGCGCAGAGTCGCGCTCGCCTGCACCACGTTCGCGCGTGCCGCCGCCTCGTCGGCGATCGCACGCTGCAGGGCCGCGTCGGCCGTATCGAGATCGGCCTTCGACGGAATGCCGCCGTGACTCAGCGCCGCCATACCCTTCAGGCGCTCGAACGCCAGACGTTTTTCCTTGACGGTCGCGGCAGTCTGATCGACCTGTGCCTTCGCGGCGGTCACCGCGCCTTGCGACTTGGCGATCTGATCTTTCAGGCGCGACACATCGAGTTGGGCGAGCACCTGACCGTGCTGGACGTGATCGTTCTCTTCAACGAGGACGGATTCGACGATGCCGGACAACTCGCTGCCGACATCGACCTGGTTGGTCGGTTGCACATTGCCGGTGGCCGAAACGGTGACGGTCAAGTCGCCGCGCTGCACGACTTCCGTGCGATAAAGCGGCGCTGGCTGCTGCTGTCCCGAGTGCATCCACTCATACGTCAGCACTAGCAGCACAACCGCCACGCCTGCGAGCAGCCAGCGCCAGTACCGCGTCACGGATTGGCCGCGCGGCGCCGCCCCGAGAATCCTGGTCAGGTTCTCAGCTTCAGAAGCATGGGGCGTAACAGTGGGCGTGCGATTCATGAACGGCCGGCCTCGTTTATTAATAAAGGCTAGCAGGCATGAAACGGGCGATATTGATCTTTCTCAGCTCAAGAAGATCTATTGCAAAGGGTTACAAATTCTCGGCCGATAGGGCGCTTGCGAAGCATCGTGGCAGTCCTCCCCGCGGATGTTTGGCGCCAATCCCTCCGCAGCCGCAAAGGCACCTGTCCAATGACGGATTGACGCGTCCGGTGCCGTCGTAGATCGTTGCGCGCACGTCTTCGCAGGAGAGAGCATTGTGCGCATCGCTTTCCCGATCGCCTTGTCCACGCTGTCGCTGGTGGTTGTCTGCGCGCCGGCTTGCGCCACGAATCACGTCGTCGTGGTCGGCGGTACAAGCTTCGTCTACACGCCAAACTCGCTGACCATCCAGGTCGGCGACACCGTGACGTTCACGAACGACCCAGTCGATGGCGGTGGAGGCTTCCACAACGTGCATGCCACCAGCGGCCCTACCCTGTTCCAATGTTCCGTGACTTGCTCCGCCGGCGGCAACACGCCCAACGGCAGTGCATGGAAACAGACCATCAGCTTCCCTACCGCCGGTACGGTGAATTTCCAATGCGACCAGCATGCCGGCTTGGGCATGTCCGGCACGATCACCGTGCAAGGCACCGTACCGGTGCGGCTACAGTCCTTCGAGGTCGATTGAGGCCAGAAACGACGATGCCGGCACGCGGCCGGCATCGCGAAACGCTCATGTGAGTTCTTTCAGGCGGCTTTCTGCCACTGCCCCAGCGCGGCCAGCCCATTTTCCCTCGCACGCAGCGACACGGTCTTCTGCGCCTCGGCGAAGTTCTTGGCCATGTCCTTGGCCCACAGTTTCAGCGCGGCCGACTGCATCGCGCGGCCGTAGCTGAACGACAGCGGCCACGCGTGCGGGCCAATCTGGTTCATGGCGTTGAGGTGCGCGGTGGCCTGCTCGTCGCTCTGGCCGCCGGACAGGAACACGATGCCCGGAATCGCCGCCGGCACCGAGGCTTTCAGGCAACGCACGGTCGCCTCGGCGACTTCGTCCACGTCCGCCTGTTCGGCGCAGCCCTTGCCGGAGATCACCATGCTGGCCTTGAGGATGGTGCCTTCAAGCATGACGTTGTGCTCGTACAGCGAGCCGAACAGAGAACGCAGCGTCGCCTCCGTCACGTCGTAGCACACCGCGATGTCGTGGTCGCCGTCCATCAGCACTTCGGGCTCCACCATGGGCACGATGCCGGCTTCCTGGCACAGCGCGGCATAACGCGCCAGCGCGTGGCAGTTCGCCTCGATGCAGGTGCCGGACGGCGAGTCCTCGCCAATGGTGATGACCGCTCGCCACTTGGCGAACTTCGCGCCAAGCTTGGCGTACTCGTTCAGGCGTTCGCGCAGGCCATCCAGGCCTTCGGTGACGACTTCGCCCGGGAAACCGGCCAACGCTTGCGGACCTTTGTCCACCTTGATGCCAGGCAGGATGCCGTTGTCCATCATCACCTTGGTAAACGGTACGCCCGCCTTGGTCGACTGGCGCAGGGTTTCATCGTACAAAATCGCACCGGAAATATGGTCGGACAGGTTCGGCGCGGTCAGCAGCATTTCGCGGTAGGCGCGGCGGTTTTCCTCGGTGTTCGGCACGTTCACCGCGGCGAAGCGCTTGGCGATCGTGTTGGTGGATTCATCGATCGCGATGATGCCCTTGCCGGGCGCGACCATCGCCTGGGCGATGGATTCGAGTTGTTCGATGCTCATGTCGGACTCCGCGGATGCGCGGCGGCCCAGCGCCGCCGGATAGGGCGCGAATTATAGTCCGGGCGGGGGTTCGGCGCGAGCCGAATTAATGCACCGGAATGACCACATCCTTCTCGCCGTAGCCCTCGAGCTTGCAGGGGTTCATCGCCTGTGCGCGCTTGCTGCGGTCGGCGGCATTTGCGGAATTCGCATCCGGCAGGTTGAACGGCATCGCCACGTAGGTGCGCACCGGCAGCCGGCCGGCGTTGCTCGCCGCGGCCGCGAAACGCATCCGCGTCACCACGTCCACGGCCACCTTGGCCAGGCCGCCGTCCGGGACGATCTTTTCGAGTTTCACGTCGCGCGTGCGGCCGTCGTTGCCGATGGTGTAGGCCACCGACGCGCAGGTCGGCGCATCGAGGTTCTTGCCGCGCCAAGGCACGTTCGCCTGCTGCGCTGTGCTGGATTGGAGCAGCCAGTAGCGCGCCAGGTTTTCCGGCGCGACCTTGCGCACGTTTTCGGCGGCGATGACGTTCCCGGCAAAGAGTGCGGCGATGGTGACAATCGAGAGCTTGTTCATGATGGTCTCCTACAAATCCCCCAACCCTTCCGCCATGCCGCCGGCGCCAACTTGCAGCAGCTTGAGCGTGTTGGTGCCGCCGCGCTGGCCGGTGTGGTCGCCGTGGGTGAGGATGACGCGGTCGCCTTCGGCCAGGCGCGATTGGTTGTACAGATGCTGGATCGCGGCCTTCGCAGCGTGCGCGGCATCCACGCCGTGCGGATCGAAGTCCACCGGGGTGACGTCGCGCAGCAGCAGCATGCGCCGGCGCGCGGCCTCGCGCCGCGACAGCGCGTAGATCGGCACGGCCGAACGGTAGCGCGAGAGCCATTGCGCGGTGGCGCCGGATTCGGTCAACGCCACGATTGCACGCGGATCGACCTGCGCGGACAGGAACATCGCCGCTATGGCCACGGCCTGATCGGTGCGATCGAGTTTGTGCGCGCCGATTTGGTAGCGCTCGGTGGTGTCGAACTGGCGCTCGGCGCCCAGGCACACGCGGCGCATCGCGGCCACCGCCTTGTCGGGATGCTTGCCCGCCGCGGTTTCCTGCGACAGCATCACCGCGTCGGTGCCGTCGAGCACGGCGTTGGCGACATCGAGCACTTCGGCGCGCGTGGGAATCGGCGACTCGACCATCGACTGCATCATCTGCGTGGCCGTGATCACCGCCTTGTTGCGCGACAGCGTCTCACGGATGATCTTCTTCTGAATGCCGGGCAGTTCGGCGTCGCCGATCTCGACGCCCAGATCGCCGCGCGCGACCATCACCACATCGGACGCATCGATGATCTCGCCGAGCGCTGCGATCGCCTCGGCGCGCTCGATCTTGGCGACCAGCGCGGCGCTGCCGCCGGCGGCGCGCAGCAGTTTGCGGCTCTCGATCATGTCGGCGGCGGACTTGGCGAAGGACACGGCGAGGAAATCCGCACCCAGTTCCGCGGCGAGGCGGATGTCGAGCTTGTCCTTTTCGGCCAATGCGGCCAGCGACAGGCCGCCGCCGAGGCGGTTGATGCCCTTGCGATCGGACAGCGCGCCGCCAATCTTCACCGTGGTGCGGATCGTGGTGCCGTCGATGCGGTCGACGCCCAGCGCGATCAGGCCGTCGTCGAGCAGCAGCGTGTCGCCGGCCTGGACATCCTTGTACAAGCCCAGGTAACTCACGCCGACGCGGTACGCATCGCCCGGTGCGGCGTTCGTGTCGCATTCGAGGTCGAAGGGCTGGCCGGGTTCGAGCAGGACTGGCGCATCGGCGAATTTCGCGATGCGGATCTTCGGGCCCTGCAGGTCGGCGAGAACACCAACCTCGCGGCCGAGGTTCGCCGCGGCGGCACGCGCATCCGCGGCACGGCGGCGGTGATCGTCCGCGGCGCCGTGCGAGAGATTCAGGCGCACCACGTCGGCGCCTTCGGCCAATACCTTTTCCAGCATGCCGGGCGCGTCGGTGGCCGGGCCGAGCGTGGCGATGATCTTCGTGCGGCGCAGTTGCGAATCCATGCGGCAATCCGATGCAATTGACCGCGCTAAACTACCACAGCACTGCTTGCAAGGAACGGCGCATGGGCGATATCGACGAAGGCAAGGCGCTGGAATTGGCCGGCTCGCGGATCA
>DATIVQ010000164.1:0-4953 GCA_035465735.1 Rudaea sp. | reverse complement strand
AGCGACAAGCTCACGGTGGAGGACATCCTCAGCCAGCGCGTCGGCTTGCCGCACAACACCTACGACCGCCTGCTCGAACAGGACGAACCCTACGAGGAATTGGTCGACAAGCTGCGCGACGTGCCGATGACCTGCGACGTCGGCGACTGCTACGGCTACCAGAACATCACGTTTGCCCTGATCGGCGACATCACCTATGCCGTCAGCGGCGATTTCTTCTATCACCAGGTGGAGAAACGCATCTTCCACCCGCTCGGCATGAACGACGCGACCTACGGTCGTGCCGCGCTGGAATCAAGCAAGGACTGGGCGCGCCCGCACACACGCCGCGGCCATGCCTGGATGCCGATCCCGATCAAGGAAGCCTATTACCATGTGCCGGCCGCGGCCGGCGTCAATGCCAGCATCAAGGACATGACGCAGTGGCTGATCGCGCAGATGGGCGAGCGTCCTGACGTCTTGTCGGAAAAACTGCTGACCACGGTGCACACGCCGCTGGTGGAGACCCCCAGCGAGCGCCGCGCCACGCCGTGGCGGCGCGCACGCCTGGAAGACGCGCAATACGCGCTCGGTTGGCGCGTCTACGATTACGCCGGACAGACTCTGATCTACCACGCCGGCGCGGTGCAGGGCTATCGTTCGATGATCGCGTTCTTCCCCAAGTACCACTTCGGCGCAGTGATGCTGTGGAACTGCGAATGCTCGCTGCCCGGCGGCCTGATGCCGATGCTGCTGGACCGCTACCTCGGCCTGCACGAAATGGATTGGGCGGGACTGGAATCGCTGCGCCCGGCACGGCATGCTTTGACCGCGAGCAACCGCCGCTAGGCCGAATCGCCCCGGATGCTGATCACCGAATACTTCTTCCTCATCGCCTGCGACCCGCACAGCGGCCAGCTCGCCTGGCCACGCCAGGAGCAGGGTGCGGATCAACTCGCCGCGGCGGCGCTGGCGCTCGATCTCGCCGCGGCGGAACGCCTGCAATGGAATGATGACTGCCTGCACGCTGACGTGGGCTTCCCCCTGAACAATCCGTTGCTGTCCGATGCCATGCATCTGCTGGCCGCATACGACCTGACCGTGAGCGAAGCGTTGTCCGCGCTGGCCCGGCAGATGTCGCCGCTGCCGCAGCGCGTCCTGGATGCGCTGTTCCGACGCGACCTCGTGCACCGCCTTGAATCGCGCGACTGGCTGCTGCGCAAGCGCGTCCGCTATCCGCTGCGTTCGGTGCAGGCGCGCAACGAGGCCCTGCAGCGGTTGCAAGACGCAGCGCACGAGGACGATCCGCACGGGCTCGCGTTGCTCATGCTCGCCGACCTGAGCGGTCTGCTCGCCGCGCATCTGCCGGCGCGCGATCACGAATCTGCGATGCAGCGGCTGCTGGCGCTCAACGATGTAAGTGCCGATGCCGCGCCGGCACGACGGGTACTGGCGGCGATCAGGGCGGCGCTGCTGGCTTGAAAATAGCCGCGCGCGATGCGCTGAAACGCATCGCGCTGGCGCCGTTGCTAGGCTCGCGCATCCAGCGCTGGCTAAAAATCAATGTGAACCGTCCCTGGTGGTCACGTCCGATCGGCATCCCTGCCTCACCTGAGCCTGCCACGCGAGTTGCGCTTCAACGCAACTCGCATGCGTGGCAGTCTCAACCTCCCAGCTTGAACTCGATGCGGCGGGTAGCCTGTTCCTCGGCCGGCTTGCCGTCGACCATGCGCGGCTTGAACGTCCAGCGCCGTACAGCCTCCAGCGCTGCCTGGTCGAACAAGCGGCCAGGCTCGGAATTGACCACCTTGGGGTTGGCCACCTTGCCATCCACGGTGATCGTGAATTGCACTTCGACCCAACCTTCGCGATGCGAGCGGAACGCTTCCGGCGGGTAGCTCGGCGCCACCGATTTGACCAGTTGTGCCGGCGTCGTGACCGGAGCCGGCGGCGGCGTGGCAACGGCGGGTGCCGGCGCTGGTTTCTCCACCGGCGGCGGCGCGGGTTTCTCGACCGGCGGCGGCGCAGCAGCCGGCGCAGGCGTGGCAGCGGCCTGGGCCGCGGCCTTCTGCTCCGCCGCGGCCTTCGCAGCGGCCGCCGTCGCAGCGGCAGCCGCGACCTGCTGATCGTGTTCGGCCTGCTTCTTCTTGGCGTCGAGCTTGCCGCGCAAAATCGTCAAGGTGTAATTGCTCGGATCGAACTTGGCCAACTCGTCGATCACGCGCGAGGCCTCGTCCAGATTGCCGGCATTGATTTCCTGCTCGACTTCGCCGGTTGCGAACGGGAACATCTCGCGCAGTGCCGACTGGGCGATGTTGTTCTTCGAATCCTTGGCCAGCACCTGCAGGTAATATTCCAGGGCGTTGTTGCCCTGCGGCGTGACATAGCGCTTTTCGCCAAACGCCGCGCTTGCAGCTTTCAACAACTGATCTACCGTCATTTCGGGGGCCGAAGCTGCCACCGGCGTGCCAGCGACCGGCGCTGCGGCGGTCGCGGCGGAAGCAGGCTTGGCAGGAGCTGCCGGTGGCGGCGCGTTGCCGCCGCAGGCGGCGACGATCAGGCCAAGGACGGCAATCGGAAGGAACCGGGCAACCCCGGAAGCGGCGGCGTGGGTGTTCGGAGTGTTGTCGGCCATGATCGGAAAGTCCGCTGAAGGAAAAGGATCCGCGCCTTTTCGCCTGCAACTTTCTGGCCAACCGCGTCATTGGGCACCTCGGCCCCCTGACTCGGCCACAGCGCGGTGTGCACAAGGTAGCGCACTGTGACGGCTGTCGCAAATGCACACCTGCAACCCGCCCTGCCGGGCTGACCCATTGCGGCCGGAATTACGCTGCGCCAACGCGCGACTCTACTCGAACCCGTTCCTGAAGATTTCGTTGTCGTCCGGCACCACCAGCAGGCTCGCCGACAGCGCCGGCAGCGCGGGCATGGCCAGCGTAGTGCCGGCAATGCTGCCGCTTCCAGTCTGGGCCAGTGCGGCGGTGCCGGTGAAGCCGTAGAGTTTCCAGGCGGCGCTGTGGCTGGCGTTGAAACTCAACGCCACGTCATGGGCCAGCGTGTCCTTGTTGGTGAGCAACACGAACGTGTGCGCACCGCCATGGAAGGCATAGGCGCCGATCTGATCAACGTTCGCGCTGGTCGCGCCGACGCTGTCGCCCTGCACGCGGCCACCGGCGCCGTCGTAGTTCAGGAAGATCGCGAACGCCTTTTCCGCCTGTGTGCTCGCCGCCGGTGCGACCCAGCGCGTGGCCAGGTCGACGCCTTCGCGCGCGAAGATCGCTAGCGCCTCGGCCTGCGCGACCGATCCGCTCACCGTGTTGTCATTGCCCCAGTTGTATTCGGTGACGGCGAGGCGCGTGCCGGGACAATATTGGGCAATCCAGGCGCGTACGCGCGGGATGAGGTCGGGCTTGTCGTAGTGGTTGGCATCGGTGTCGCCAAGATCGGCGATCCACGATTCCGATACCCAGGTCGGGTCGTAAAGTTCCTTGAGGGAGCGCAGACGTAAACCGGCAGTCGTGGGGTCGTCGGCGTCGCTTAGCGACACGTTGTTGCCCTGCGGGTAGTAATGCAGATCGAGATAGTCGACGAGGCGAATGCCGTTCTGGGCCTGATAGGAACACACCTGCTGCAGGTACCAGGCAACGAACGGCAGGGCGCCGTGATTCTGCCGATCGGTGCCATCCAGACAATTGCCGCGCGCCGCATCGTCCGCGGACGTGAACAGATCGCAGTAGCCCCAGGTGACCGGGCCAGTCACCAACGCGTCAGGTTCCTGCTGCTTGATCGCGCTGGCGTAGGCGACGGTCTTGTTCCAGATTTCGTCGTAGGTCGGCGGGACCGGATGTACATCGCGGTGCGTGGAATTCCACAGCATCACTTCGTTGTCGAGGGTAAAGAGTTTCACGCCGCCGTTCGCCGCCGTGCCGAACGTCGATTGCATGTGGGCGATCCAGGCCTGCTCGAAGGACGGCGATGCCGCAACCGACGTGTCCCCCGGCGCGTTGCCGGTGATCGGAGAGCCATTGACGTAGTAACCGTTCCCGGCATTGGTGTCCCAGGGGTCGACCTGTTGCTGCGCGCCGTATTTGGCGACCGAAAATCCGACCGTGTAGGGGTGCTGCATGGAACTGTCCGCGCGTGGCGTCCACCCGATGGTCGGTATCGTCATCAGCGCCTGGCCACCGGGATAGCGCGCCGCGCCGATGAATGCATCGGCGGAATTGCCGGCCGGCGGCGTGCCCGTGCAAGTCGGCGCCGTGCAATCGGGGATGTTCTCGTAAAAATAGTCGCTCGCAGTGTTGTGGATGTCCGCTTGCCAGTTGTAGCGCGTAGTCGAGTTGCCGCCCCAGCGGTCAACGGTATAGCCCATCGCCGCGTTGCGCGTAGAGTTGCCGTAGGCTACGCCGAAGATCTGCTGGCTGAACGGATGAACGTTGGCGGTCAGGTCGACACTGACGTTGATGGCGGCCGCCGGCACGGCGCCGGACCACAGCCACAAGCCGAGTCCGAAAATCTTGCGCATGGAGTGCTCCCGATTGCGGTGCCAGCCTAGGCGACCGGGCGCATGCAATCGTCCGACTGCGTCACAGCGCTGGCCGGAGCCTGAAACGGGAGAAACAACGGGAGAGTCCGGGATAAGGACTCTCCCTGCGCTGGGCAAGTCGCAGGGAGAGTGAACCGTCTTGCAGATGATTATTGTCTGATATTACCCGCCGCGAAACCCGACTTGCGCCTGGCTTCGCGGCATGCCCGGACGCTGACTCCTCGTCCGGTTGGCTCGGGCCGCTCCGTCGGCCGTACAGATGAGCCTGTGTATTGCCTTGCGAAGTCTTATTTCTTCTTCGCGGTCTTGCGTGCAGTCTTCTTGGCGGCCTTGGCCTTCACGGTCTTCTTGGCGGCCTTCTTCGCGGGTTTCTTCTTTGCAGCTTTCTTCATAGCCATATCGCGTCTTAGCTCCTCGTCAGTTGGTAG
>DATIVQ010000163.1:0-3646 GCA_035465735.1 Rudaea sp. | reverse complement strand
GACGGCCAGCCGTTCATTTCGATGGAATACGTTCGCGGCCTGACCCTGCGCTATTTGCTCAGCGAGACGCGGCGCATTCCGTATGCCGCTGGCCTGCGCATCGCGCGCCAGCTCTGCGCGGGTCTCGCCGCCGCGCATGCGGTGGGCGTCCTGCACCGCGACATCAAACCGGAAAACTTGATCCTGGAGCAAAGCGGCAACGCCAAGTTGATGGATTTCGGCATCGCCCGACCGATCCGGCGCAGCGGTCCCGGCCATACCGAGCAGGGCAGTTTCGTCGGCACGCCGAATTATTCGCCGCCCGAACAACTCGCCGGCGAAGAGGTCGACCAGCGCGCGGACATCTATTCCAGCGGCGTGCTGATGTGCGAGATGTTCTGCGGCAAGCTGCCGTTTTCCGGCAGCAACACCATGGAAATCTACATTGCCCAGACCCAGCAGGAACCGATCAAGCCGTCTGCCTATTGGCCGGAAATCCCGCCGCCGATGGAAGCCATTATCTTGCGTTGCCTGAAAAGGTCGCCACCGGAGCGTTTCGCCTCCGCCGTCGAGTTGGCACAGGCTTTGGCCCAGTTGCGCGGCTGATTTATCATTGGCTTGTGACGCATATTTAAGGTAAATTCGTCTGCAGACGCCATGCGGCTGGGGGAGGCCATGCGCATATCGCGGATTCTGGTTTGCCTGATCGTCCTGCTGCCGACCGCAGCGGCATTGGCAGACGAGCCGCTCGTGCTGCCTACTCCGGAGCAAGCGCCTTCCGCGTGGTCGTGGTTCGGCGATGTGTTGCTGCGCGAGGATCGGGTGCGCGACATTCCGCGTGCGCACGAGCCGGACATCCAGCGCGTGTTTGGGCGTGGCCGCTTCGGTGTTCTCTACGATCCGATTCCCGAACTGGAATTCGGCGCGGCGATCAAGCTCGCGGCGGCGACCAACGGCAATGAAGACGATCGCAGTTACAACCTCGATGAACGCAGCAACGACATTGCGGTCGACCAGCTTTTCGTGCGCTGGCGCCCGCGCGAAAACACGTCAGTGCTCGCCGGCAAGTCCGTCTTTCCGCTGGAATTGAGTCCGATGCTCTGGGACGAGGATTTGCGTCCGGTCGGCGTGAGTGCGCAGACGTCGGTTGCGGTCGGTGACTTCGATCGCCTGAGTCTCGTCGCGGGTTACTTCAACGGCAATCTGCCCTACGGTGACAATTCGCGGATCGGCGCGGTGCAGGGTGCGTGGCGCTGGCACGAGGGCGAACCGGCGAGCGCGGCGATCCTGGTTTCGTATCTTGATTTCTCCAGGCTGCGCCAGTTGACCTTGCAGGGACTGGCGCGCAGCAATGTGCACACCGGCGACATCCTTCTCAGCGATTACCGCCTGCTCGACGCGCAATTCGTCGGCCGCTGGCATCTGCGCAACTGGCCGCTGGAAGCGCGCCTGGATCTGGTGCGCAATCTCGGTGCCGACGAGGATCGCGATGGCGCGCGTTTCAGCGTGGTACTGGGCGACCGCCGCCAGCCTCAGAACTGGGAATTCGGCCTGGCGGACCAGCGAATCCAGCGCGATGCGGTGATGGCGGCGTTCAATTCCGACGAGTGGTGGTTCCACAGTTGGGCACACGGCATCATGCCGTGGATCGGTTACGGTTTCGATGCGACCTGGAACATGCGCCTGGCCTATTTCCACGAGCAACTGGACGTGGCGCCCCGGCATACCGGTACCCTGCTGGTGGATCTCGGTGCGCGCTGGTAGCACCATCCGGCTGTGCTACAGTCATGCGCCTGCAAGGTGACGGCGTTCGTCATGCGTCTGTGCTTCCCGAACAACGAACATGCGGATGTGCTGATCGCTCCCGGCGATACCGCCATCGGCACGGCGCCCGACAACGCGATCGTGCTGACCGTACCCGGTATCGCCGCGCATCATGCGCGGCTGAGCGTGAGCGAGCGCAGCATTGTTCTCGCCGCGGGCGAAAGCGGTGCGCGCATCCATGTGAATGCGCGTCCGGTCGTCGAAAAGGCGATCCTGCGCCTGGGTGACGTGGTCAGCCTCGACACCATCAAGTTCACGCTCAAACCCGACCGCGACGACAGCATCAGCACCGATGTCCCCGGCCACGTCACGCCACCGCCCGCAGTGCCAGCGGACGCGGGTGAGCACGCGACGCGGACGCGGCAACTGCCGCCGCGCGTCGTGTTGCGCGGCGTTTCCGGCAGTTATTTCGGCAAGATCGTACCGGTGCACAGCCGTCTGCTGATTGGCCGTGGCAGTGATTGCGGGCTGATCCTCGACGAACAGGAAATGTCGCGGCATCACGCCGTCATCGAAAATGCGGGGGATGGAATCTATTTGCGCGACCTGGGCTCGGCCAACGGCACCTTCGTCAACGGTGTGCTGGTGCGCGATGCCGTGCTGCACACCGACGACCAGATCGCGTTCGACCGCAACCGTTTCCTGCTGGAAGCGCCGAGCCTGCCGACACGCGGGGATCTTGCGCCGTCCGCGCTGGAGGTCAACATCACCCAGACCATGCGCGCGATCGACAAACCCGCTTCATCGCCAGCGTCGCCGGCCGAGGAACCCAACCGCAACGACATCTGGTGGCTGATCGGGGCGGCCGCATTGATTGCGGCGGTAATCGCGGTGTTGCTGTATATCAGTCTTTGAGCGCGACGGCCGCCTTGACCGGCGGCTTGCGCAGTGCACGCGCCGGTAGCGGCAGACGCACGAACATCAGCACGGTCCAGATCGCGAGATACAACGCCGGCTCGCGGTGGTCGGCCTTGACCAGCCAGAAGTAGTGCAGAACGCCGAGTAGCGCGATCGGATAGACGAGACGGTGCAGGCGCTGCCAGTTTCGGCCGAGGCGTCGCATCGCGACTTGCGTCGAAGTAAGCGCCAGTGGAATCAGCAGCAGCCACGCCGTGAATCCCACCATGATGTACGGGCGTTTGACGATCTCGCCGAGCAGTTGCGACCAGAATCCGCCGAGATCGATGACGAGGTAGATCGCCAGGTGCATGCTCACGTAGAAAAAGGCGAACAGGCCGAGCATGCGCCGGAAGCGGATCGCCTTGTGCCAGCCGCTCAGACGCCGCAGTGGCGTGACCGCAAGGGTGGCGAGCAGCAACCGCAAAGCCCAGTCGCCGGTGCGATGCTCGAGTTGCGCGACCGGATCGGTTCCCAACGTGCCGTGCATGGCATCCCAGGCTAGGTGCGCGAGCGGCAGCAGGCAGAGGACGAAAACCAGCGGCTTGAGCGCGGCGATGCGATCGCGAAATAACATCGTGAAAAATACAGTCGTCAAAAATACTTGCGCAGATCCATGCCGGCATACAGCTGCGCCACCTGTTCCGCGTAGCCATTGAACGGAAGGGTGGCGATGCGATTGCCGAACAGGTTGAAACCGGTGCCGGCGATGCGGCGTTCGGTCTTCTGGCTCCAGCGCGGATGGTCCACGGCGGGATTCACGTTGGAATAGAAGCCGTATTCGTCCGGCGCCGCCATGTTCCATGTCGTTTGCGGCTGGCGTTCGACGAACTCGATCCGGACGATGGACTT
Source organism: Rudaea sp. (assembly GCA_035465735.1). GTDB lineage: Bacteria > Pseudomonadota > Gammaproteobacteria > Xanthomonadales > Rhodanobacteraceae > Rudaea. The sequence goes on along the minus strand of DATIVQ010000163.1, from coordinate 94 downwards.
GATGCCCTTGAACCCGTATTTCCACGGCACCACCAGGCGCAACGGGGCTCCGTTCTGGTTTGGCAACTCGCGCCCGTACATGCCCACCGCGAGC
>DATIVQ010000162.1:0-4319 GCA_035465735.1 Rudaea sp. | reverse complement strand
GACCACGCTGCCGCCGTCGCCGCGGCGGGCGCGCTCGATGGCGTCGCCCATGGCCTTCTTGACCGCGATGATGTCGTTGCCGTCGACCTGGATGCAGGCCAGGCCCGCGGCAATGCCCTTCTGCGCCAGCGTCTTCGCGCCAGACTGGATCTTGCGCGGCACCGAGATCGCCCACTGGTTGTTGACGATGGCCGCGACGAGAGGCAGGTCGCGCGCGCCGGCGACGTTGATCGCGCCGTAGAAATCGGATTTCGAAGAACCGCCGTCGCCGATCGTGCACACGGCAACGCGCTTTTCGCCGCGGATCTTGAACGCGAGCGCCGAACCGGCCGCGTGCAGGCATTGCGTGCCGATCGGCACCGACCAAGCGAAATCGTGCCTGGCCGGCTCGTTCGGGTAGTCGTTGCCGCGCTCGTCGCCGCCCCAGTACATGTAGACGTCGCGCGGGCGCACGCCGCGGTAGAGCTGTGCGCCGTATTCGCGGTAGCTCGGCGCGAGCACGTCCTCGGGCTTGAGCGCGCTGCCGATGCCGACATGCGTCGCCTCGTGGCCGAGGCAGGACGCGTAGGTGCCGAGCTTGCCGGTGCGCTGCAACGCGATCGACTTGGTGTCGAACACGCGCGTGGACACCATCAGTTTGTACAACTCGACCATCTGCTGGGTGTCGCGGGCGAACTCGGGCAGGTCCTTGCGCACGAGCTTGCCCTCGGCATCCATGTATTGCAGGTATTCGATTTCGAATTGGGCGGCGATGGGCACTTTGGATTCCTCGATTCAGCGCGCTAGTAAAGCGCGCAACGGCAGCAATGGCAAGGTTTTGCGCACAAGGCGCGGCATCGGTTGGGTCGGGCGTTGATCCACGTCAATGGCGAGGTTCGCCGCCAGAACGTACCATTGACCGTTCCATCGCCACCCGGTTCCGATCCTCATGACCCAGAACAACGAACGCGAGCTCGAAGCCGGCATCCAGACCGACCTGCGCGACCGGCTGACCTATGGCGGCTACCTGCAGCTGGATACGCTGCTCGCCGCGCAGAAGCCGTTGTCGAAGCCGGCGCATCACGACGAGATGCTGTTCATCATCCAGCATCAGACCTCGGAACTGTGGCTGAAGCTGCTTGTGCATGAACTTCGCGCCGCACTCGAACACCTGCGCGGCGACGACGTCAACCCGTGCCTGAAAATCCTCGCGCGCGTGAAGCAAGTGCAACGCCAGCTGTTCGAGCAGTGGGCGGTGCTGGAGACGCTCACGCCCACCGAGTACGCGCAGTTCCGCGACGTGCTTGGTCCGGCGTCCGGATTCCAGTCGTTGCAATATCGCCTGGTTGAATTTCTGCTCGGCAACAAGAACGCGAAGATGGTGACGGTATTCGCGCACGCGCCTGCCGATCAGGCGCGGCTGCGCGAGGTGCTGAACGCGCCGAGCCTGTACGACGAATTCCTCCAATACCTGGCGCGCCAGGGCCATGCCATTCCCGCAACCTGCCTGCGTCGCGACTGGTCGCAACCACACCGACGCGAGGCGAAGCTGATCGCACCGCTCAAGCGTATCTACGAATCGCCGGATCGCTTCTGGGCCGAATACCACTTGTGCGAACAACTTGTCGACGTGGAAGAAAGTTTCCAGCTCTGGCGTTTCCGTCACATGAAGACGGTCGAGCGCATCATCGGCTACAAGCGCGGCACCGGCGGGTCGTCGGGCGTCGATTTCCTGAAAAAGGCGCTGGACCTGACCTTCTTCCCGGAACTGATCGATGTGCGCACCGCAATCGGTGTCACGTGACGGCAAGCCATGGATGGCGAACGGAGGGGCGCAAGGGATGGGGAGCATCGAATGAAGCGGCACCGGCCGGGCTTTCGTTCTAAAATACTCGTTCGCTTGGCAATGCGGAGAAAACCATGAGCGCACAACCGAATGTCGGCATGCAGCCGGTGCATTTCGAAAACCCGATGGGCGTGGATGGCTTCGAGTTCGTCGAGTTCGCCGCACCCGATCCGCAACTGCTGCATGCGCTGTTTCGGCGCCTGGGATTTACTGCCGTCGCCAAGCACAAATCCCGCGACATCACCCTGTACCGCCAGGGCGGATGCAATTTCCTGGTCAATGCCGAACGCGATTCCTTCGCGGCGGATTTCGCGGCCAAGCATGGCCCGTGCGCCTGCGGCTTCGCCATCCGGGTGAAAATGCCCGCCGAATGGGTGCGCGAGCAGGCGCTGAAGCACGGCGGCGAGGCGGTGGGTGGAAAGGAATCGAGCAAGGCCGTGCCGGCGCCGGTCATCCGCGGCATCGGCGATTGCATGCTGTATCTGGTCGATCACTATGGCGACAAGAGCAGCATCTACGACGCCGATTTCGTTTTCGCGCCAGGCGGCGAGCGCAATCCGAAAGGTTTTGGACTGACCTTCATCGACCACCTCACCCATAACCTCAATTTCGGCAACATGGCCAAGTGGTCGGATTACTACGAGCGCCTGTTCAATTTCCGCGAGATCCGCTATTTCGACATCAAGGGCGCCAAGACCGGGCTCGTCTCGAAGGCAATGACCGCGCCGGACGGCATGGTGCGCATTCCGCTCAACGAGTCGAGCGATCCAAAATCGCAGATCAACGAATACCTGGACGAATACAAGGGCGAAGGCATCCAGCACATCGCCTGTTTCACCGACAGCATCTACGAGACGGTGGAGGCGATGCGCCGCGCCGGCGTGGAATTCCTGGATACGCCGAATGCCTACTACGACGTGATCGACGTGCGCATTCCGAACCACGGCGAAGACGTGGCGCGCATGCGCGCGAACAAGATCCTGATCGATGCCGATGCGGAGACGAAGAAGCGCCTGCTGCTGCAGATCTTCACGCAGAACTGCGTGGGCCCGATTTTCTTCGAGATCATCCAGCGCAAGGGCAACGAAGGTTTCGGCGAGGGTAATTTCCAGGCCCTGTTCGAATCCATCGAGCGCGAGCAGATGCGGCGCGGCGTGCTGTGAGCGAGTTGCAGTATCAAACCGGCTTCGCCAACGAATTCGCCACGGAAGCGGTTGCGGGCACGTTGCCGGAAGGGCGCAATTCGCCGCAGCGGGTTGCGCACGGCTTGTACGCCGAGCAGTTGTCCGGCACCGCGTTCACCGCGCCGCGCCATGCGAACCGGCGCAGCTGGCTGTATCGCATCCGCCCGGCGGCGGTGCATGGCGTGTTCGCGGCATTCGAGCAGGCTGCGTTCCACAACGATTTCGGCAACGGACCAGTCACGCCCGAACGCCTGCGCTGGAGCCCGCTGCCGCTGCCGATGGTGCCCACCGATTTCGTCGACGGCCTGTTCACGATGGCCGGCAACGGTAGCGCCGCGGCGCAATCCGGCGTCGGCATCCACCTGTATGTGGCAAACCGGCCCATGCACCGCCGGTTTTTCTACGACGCCGATGGCGAGCTGCTGATCGTGCCGCAGCAGGGACGCCTGCGCATCGCCACTGAAATGGGAACTCTCGAAATCGAACCGCAGGAAATCGCGGTGATCCCGCGCGGCGTCCGCTTCCGCGTCGATTTGCCGGACGGCGCGGCGCGCGGTTATGTGTGCGAGAATTTCGCTGCGCCGCTGCGCCTGCCGGATCTCGGTCCCATCGGCAGCAACGGCCTGGCCAATCCACGCGATTTCCTCACGCCGGTCGCCGCGTACGAGGATATCGAAGGGGATTTCGAACTGGTCGCCAAGTTCCAGGGCCACCTGTGGCGCGCACCGATCGGTCATTCTCCACTTGATGTCGTTGCCTGGCACGGCAATTACGCGCCGTACAAATACGATCTGCGTCGCTTCAACACGATCGGTTCGATCAGTTACGACCATCCCGACCCGTCCATTTTCCTGGTCTTGCATTCGCCCAGCGACACGACGGGCACCAGCAACATGGATTTCGTGATCTTCCCGCCGCGCTGGCTGGTCGCCGAGGGGACGTTCCGCCCGCCCTGGTTCCACCGCAATGTCGCCAGCGAATTCATGGGCCTGATCCACGGCGCCTACGACGCAAAGGCGGAAGGCTTCGTGCCGGGCGGCGTGTCGCTGCACAACAGTTTCAGCGGCCATGGCCCGGACGCCGCCACGTTCGAGAAGGCGAGTGCGGCCGATACGGGCAAGCCCGACCACATCGTCGACACGATGGCCTTCATGTTCGAGACCCGCGCCGTGATCCGGCCCACGCGGCAGGCGCTGGAATCGGCGCAATTGCAGCGCGACTACGCCGAGTGTTGGAGCGGGCTGAAAAACAATTTTCGCGCGACGCGCACCTGACGGATCGAACGACGCATGAAACTGGCAAGCCTCAAG
>DATIVQ010000161.1:0-2095 GCA_035465735.1 Rudaea sp. | reverse complement strand
TGCTGCCGATGCTGCTGGCCATGCTCGGCGCGGTGTTCGCCGTGAGCGGCGTGGGCGAAGCGATCGCGCATCTCACCGCCGCGGCGATTCCGGTGCAGTCGCGCCTGGCCTGCGTGCTTGCCTTCGCCGCCGGCATGGTCGCGTTCACCGTGATCATGGGCAACGCCTTCGCCGCGTTTCCGGTGATGATGGCCGGCGTCGGCCTGCCACTGCTGATCGGCCAGCACCATGCGGAACCCGCGGTGCTCGGCGCGCTGGGCATGCTCACCGGCTACTGCGGCACCCTGCTCACGCCGATGGCGGCGAATTTCAACATCGTGCCCGCCGCATTGCTGGAATTGCGCGACACTTACGGCGTGATCCGCGCACAGTGGCCGACGGCTCTGTGGCTGCTGGCGGTCAATCTGATCCTGATCTGGTTCTGCGCATTTCCATGAAAAAGCGTACGCCCAAGGTACTGGTCACCGGATTCGATCCGTTCGGCGGCGAGGCGGTCAATCCCTCGCAGCTGATCGTGCAGGCGCTGGATGGCGAGATCGTCGCCGGGCATCGCGTCGCCGGTACGATCCTGCCGACGCAATTCGGCGCATCGCTGCCGGCGCTGGACAAGGCGCTAGCGCGGCATCGCCCGGCGCTGGTGCTCGCGCTCGGCCAGGCCGGCGGACGCGAGGGCATTTCGCTGGAACGCGTAGCCATCAACCTGATCGATGCACGCATTCTGGACAATGCCGGTGCGCAGCCGGTCGATGCGCCGGTTGTGGAGAATGCGACAAATGCGTATTTTTCCACATTGCCGCTCAAGGCCATGCTGCAGCGCCTGCGCGATGAGGGAATCCCGGCTTCGCTGTCGCAGACGGCGGGAACGTTCGTATGCAACCAGGTATTCTTTGGCCTGATGCACCGCCTCAAGCGGCGGCGCAGCGTGCGCGGCGGCTTCGTGCACGTACCGTATCTGCCCGAGCAGGCGGCACGGCACGCGGGAGCGCCGTCCATACCGCTGGAGAAGATGATCGTCGCGGTGCGACTGGGTCTCGACGTCGCGCTGACCACAACCGCCGACGCGCATTACGCCGCCGGCAGCCTGGATTGAGCCGCGTTTATTGCGCGGACACGGCTGGAGCGGCAGACGCTGGTGGCGTTGGATCGGCGAGCGGTTCAAGCTTGCCGTTCGCGTCCACGAGCGCGTCGATCTTCTGCGCTTGGGCGGTAATCACGAGCAGGTGCTTCTGCTCCGGCGTGGCCCGATCGGCGTCACGCAGAACGATGCCGGTAATCTTCTTGCTGTCCTTCAGCTCACCGATGTAGCCGAACAGCTCAGCCTTGCCAAGCACGTAGCCGCCGGTCACGAACATGTTGTTCTTGCCCGGCTTGAACAGCAGGTTGCCATTGTCGACGGCGTCCATGCCGGCGGACGCGGCCGTGGAGGCAAGCAGCAAGGCGGCGGTCGCCGCGACGATCGATTTGTGCATGTTGTTCTCCGGTTGCGATGCGCGCCGCGTTGGCGGCGCTATTGGACGATCTGGATGACCTTCAGGTGGCCGTCGTTGTCGCGCACATAGCCCTCGATCTTGAGGTCGCGGCAGATGCCGGCCAGGGCGGCGACATGCGCGTTCGTGATCTTCTGCTTTTCGCCCGTCGTGAGCAGTATGGTGTGCACCGGCTTGCCGATCTCGGCCAGATAACGCACGTGCCCGGCAAGGTCTTCGCGCGTGAGTGTCGCGCCCTCGTAAGCGAACTGGCCGTCTTTGTCCGCCGCGACGGTCAGGTCGAACGTCGTTGGCGCGTTCGCCGCGGCGACGTCCGAGGTGCCGTTCTTGATCGCATCGCGGCCGCCGCAGGCGGCGAGCAGCGCGGCCAGCAGGACAATGGCCAGCACTGCCGCGACGTGGAAAATGGAACTTTTACGCATCGTATACTCCTGGCTTCAGGCCTTGGGCAGGGTTACACCCTGCTGGCCCTGGTATTTGCCGCCGCGGTCGCGGTAACTGGTGCCGCAGACCTCGTCGGATTCGAAGAACAGCATCTGCGCCACGCCTTCGTTCGCGTAGATGCGCGCCGGCAGCGGCGTCGTGTTGGAAAACTCCAGCGTCACGTG
>DATIVQ010000160.1:0-4544 GCA_035465735.1 Rudaea sp. | reverse complement strand
GCACCGATCGGCAACTGCATCGGCACCGGATTTGCGCCGAGGCGCGACTTGAGCTGGCCGACGACCTTGTCGAAGTCCGCACCGGCGCGATCCATCTTGTTGACGAATGCAACGCGCGGCACGCCATACTTGTTGGCCTGGCGCCACACGGTCTCGGACTGCGGCTGCACGCCACCGACCGCGCACAGCACGAACACGGCGCCATCGAGCACGCGCAGGCTGCGCTCGACCTCGATCGTGAAGTCGACGTGCCCCGGGGTGTCGATGATGTTGAATCGATGCTCCGGGAACGACAGATCCATGCCTTTCCAGAAGCACGTGGTGGCCGCGGACGTGATCGTGATGCCACGCTCCTGTTCTTGCTCCATCCAGTCCATCGTTGCCGCGCCTTCATGCACCTCGCCAATCTTGTGATTGACGCCGGTGTAGAAAAGGATGCGCTCCGTGGTCGTGGTCTTTCCGGCATCGATGTGGGCCATGATGCCGAAATTGCGGTAGCGTTCGATTGGAGTGTTCCGTGCCATGTTCAACTCAGGAATTCCGTAAAACTTCGCTCTTGTAAAAAGTCCGCCACGGATGGCGGTCTGATTTTTGCCGTCATCGAAGACGGCACGAAAAAAGGCATTACCAGCGGTAGTGCGAGAAGGCCTTGTTGGCTTCCGCCATACGGTGCGTCTCTTCGCGCTTCTTCACCGCACCGCCGCGGTTTTCGGCCGCCTCGAGCAGTTCCGCCGCAAGCTTGCGCGGCATCGAGTTCTCGCCGCGCTTGCGCGCCGCCTCGATCACCCAGCGCATCGCCAGCGCCATGCGCCGCGAGGCGCGCACTTCGACCGGCACCTGGTAGGTGGCGCCACCGACACGCCGAGACTTGACCTCGACCGCCGGAGCGACATTGCCGAGGGCTTTTTCCACCAACTCGAGCGGAGTCGCATTCTTCTGGCCGATCTGGTCGATCGCGCCATAGACGATGCCTTCGGCCACCGACTTCTTGCCGCTCTTCATCACCATGTTGATGAAGCGGGAAATCAGTTCGCTGCCGTGCTTGGGATCGGGCAGCAGTTCGCGAGTGGGGGTATTGCCTTTACGCGACATAGTGTGTGTCCAGTATCGATTCGTTTGCTTCTGTTGAAAGTGCGGCCACGGATGGCGCTTGTCCTTTCATCTTTGCGGGCATGGATGCCCGCGCCCATCAACTGCCTTTCGGTTTCTTGGCGCCGTACTTGGAGCGGCTCTGCTTGCGCTTGGCCACGCCGGCGGCATCCAGCGAGCCGCGCACGGTGTGATAGCGAACGCCCGGCAAGTCCTTGACGCGGCCGCCGCGGATGAGCACCACCGAGTGCTCCTGCAGGTTGTGGCCTTCGCCGCCGATGTAGCTGATGACCTCGAAGCCGTTGGTCAAACGCACCTTGGCGACTTTGCGCAAGGCCGAGTTCGGCTTCTTCGGCGTGGTCGTGTACACGCGCGTGCACACGCCGCGACGCTGCGGGCAGTTGGCCAGCGCCGGCGAGGCGCTCTTGTACGTCTTCGGGCTGCGCGGCTTGCGCACCAGCTGATTGACTGTCGACATTTATTTTCCTTTGCGCTCATCCCTGATCGCGAGAGTCAAAGGGCAGTCGTCCTGACCGCACTTTCCAAAAAAGAAACTGGTTTAAGACGAAAAAACAGGCCGGGGTTGAACCGGCCTGTCGAAACTGTATGTATGGCGTTGGCGACCCGGGATCTCGACCCGTGCCGCACAAAATCCTTTAGCGAACACAAGGAGCGTCCTGCCCCCCATTTCGTTTTCACGCCAAAATCGCGGCCCGCGAATCAAATCAAGGCCAGCGAGAAGCGGAATTATAACGGGCCGCTTCGCCGTTTACAACACCCATCGACAACCGGCAGACCGGGGCGGATGGCCCCGGCCGCCCGTGTCAGCCCTCGGAAACCGCCTCGCCCACGAACTCGGTGACGCCGCCGTGCAGGGTTTCCAGCTCCGAATCGGTCAACCCGCCCGGTTTGCGCCGGCGCTTGTTGTGATAGGCCAGGCCGGTTCCCGCCGGGATCAGGCGACCGACGATGACGTTCTCCTTCAGTCCGCGCAGGGTGTCGCGGTTGCCGCGCACGGCGGCTTCCGTCAACACGCGCGTGGTTTCCTGGAACGAGGCCGCCGAGATGAACGACTCGGTCGCAAGCGACGCCTTGGTGATGCCGAGCAGCATCGGCGTCACGTCGGCCGGGCGCTCATCGCGCGCCCTGACGCGGGCGTTCTCTTCGACCACGCGGATGCGATCGGCCTGCTCGCCGCGCAGATAGCGCGTATCGCCGGTTTCGGCGATTTCCACCTTGCGCAGCATTTGCCGGATGATCGTCTCAATGTGCTTGTCGTTGATCTTCACGCCCTGCAGGCGGTAGACGTCCTGGATTTCCTTGACCAGGTACGCGGCCAGCGGCTCCACGCCGAGCAGGCGCAGGATGTCGTGCGGATTGGGCTCGCCGTCGACCACGGTTTCGCCTTTCTCCACGTGCTCGCCTTCGAACACGATGACATGGCGCCACTTCGGAATCAGTTCCTCGTGGTCGTTGCCATCGGCATCCTTGATCACCAGGCGCTGCTTGCCCTTGGTGTCCTTGCCGAAACTGACGATGCCGGAGACCTCGGCCAGGATCGCCGGTTCCTTCGGCTTGCGCGCCTCGAACAGGTCGGCCACGCGCGGCAGACCGCCGGTGATGTCGCGGGTCTTGGAGGTTTCCTGCGGAATACGCGCGACGACGTCGCCGACGCCGACTTCGGCGCCATCCTGCAGCGACACGATCGCGCCGGCCGGCAGGAAGTACTGCGCCGGAATATCGGTGCCGGGCAATTTCAGTTCCTTGCCCTTCTTGTCTTCCAGGCGCACGGTCGGGCGCAGATCCTTGGCCTGCGTACCGCGGCGCTTCGGATCGGTGACGACGTTGGATTCAAGCCCGGTGAGTTCGTCGGTCTGCTGCTGCACCGTCACGCCGTCGATGAAATCGATGAAGCGGACCTTGCCCGCCACTTCCGAAACGATCGGATGGGTGTGCGGATCCCAGTTCGCCACGACCTGGCCGGCCTTGACCGCCCCACCGTCCTTGAGCGAAATCGTCGCGCCGTACGGCACCTTGTAGCGCTCGCGCTCACGGCCGTGCGCGTCCATCACCGACAGCTCGCCCGAACGCGACACGGCGACGAGATGGCCCTGCGCATGATGCACGGTCTTGAGGTTGTTGAACTTGATCGTGCCGACGGTCTTGACCTGCACGTTGTCGACCGCGGCCGCACGCGAGGCCGCGCCGCCGATGTGGAACGTACGCATGGTCAGCTGCGTGCCGGGCTCGCCGATGGACTGCGCGGCGATGACGCCGACCGCTTCGCCCATGTTGACGAGATGGCCGCGCGCAAGGTCGCGTCCGTAGCAATGCGCGCAGACGCCGAAACTCGACTCGCAACTGATCGGCGAACGCACCAGGATCGACTGCACGCCGGCGGCGTCGAGCTTCTCGACCAATTTTTCGTCGAGCAGCGTGTTGCGCGTGATGATCGGCTTGTTGTCGTTGCCCGGTGCGTACACGTCGGCGGCCACGATGCGGCCGAGCACGCGGTCGCGCAGCGGTTCGACCACGTCGCCGCCTTCGACAATTGCCGTCATGGTCAGGCCCGCAAGCGTACCGCAATCCGGTTCGGTCACGACCACGTCCTGGGCCACGTCCACGAGACGACGGGTGAGGTAACCCGAGTTGGCGGTCTTCAGCGCGGTATCGGCAAGACCCTTGCGCGCGCCGTGCGTGGAGTTGAAGTACTGCAGCACGTCGAGGCCTTCGCGGAAGTTCGCCTTGATCGGCGTCTCGATGATCGATCCGTCCGGGCGCGCCATCAGGCCGCGCATGCCGGCGAGCTGGCGGATCTGCGCCGCGGAACCGCGCGCGCCGGAATCGGCCATGATGAACAGCGAGTTCATCGACTTCTGCTCGATGGCCTCGCCCTTGGCGGACTTGACCTTGTCGACGCCGATGCCCTTCATCATCGCGCCGGCGACCAGTTCGTTGGTGCGCGACCAGATGTCGACGACCTTGTTGTAGCGCTCACCGGCGGTGACCAGACCCGAGGCGAACTGCTCCTGGATTTCCTTGACGTCCTTCTCGGCGCCTTCGAGGATCTTGGACTTCTCGCCCGGGATCTTCATGTCGTCGATGCCGATCGAAATGCCGGCACGCGTCGCGTAGTTGAAGCCCGTGTACATGAGCTTGTCGGCAAACACGACAGTGTCCTTCAGGCCCAGGTTGCGGTAGCAGGCGTTGATCAGGCGCGATATCGCCTTCTTGGTCAGCTCCAGGTTGATCAGCGCGAATGGCAGGCCTTCCGGCAGGATTTCCGCGAGCAGCGCACGGCCAACCGTGGTGTCGATGAGCGTCGTCTTCTCGCTGCGGTTCTTCTTCTCGTCGATGACCACTTCGTGGATGCGCACCTTGACCTTGGCGTGCAGTTCGACCGCGCGGTTCTGGTAGGCGCGGTTGACCTCGGTCAGGTTGGCGAACGCCATGCC
>DATIVQ010000159.1:0-5443 GCA_035465735.1 Rudaea sp. | reverse complement strand
GCCCGAGGCTTCGCCGGCGACGAGGACGAACAGCGGACTTGCGTCCGGCGTCATCGCATCAGGCTGCGCTGCCCGCGCTCGATGAAGTCGAGCATGCGCGCCACGTCGGGAGCTTCCTCAGCAGCACGCGCGAGTTCGGCACGAGCTTCATCCATCGGCAGGCGCGAGACATACAACGTTTTGTACGCGCGCTTGATCGCGGCGATGCGCTCGGTCGAAAAGCCGCGTCGCTTCAAGCCTTCGGAATTGATGCCGCGCGGGCGGCCCTGCACGTCCGCGTCGGTGGCAATCATCAGGAACGGCGGCACATCGCCGGTGAGCAGTACGCCCATGCCGATGAAGGCATGTTCGCCGACGCGGCAAAACTGGTGCACGCCGGCAAATCCCGAGAGGATGACGTGATCGCCGATCTCGACGTGACCGGCGAGCGTGGCGTTGTTCGAAAACACGCAATGGCTGCCGACGTGGCAGTCGTGGGCGATGTGCGTGTAGGCGAGAAGCCAGTTGTCGTCGCCGACACGGGTGGCGCCGGCGCCACCGCCGGTGCCGCGGTTGATCGTGACGAATTCGCGGATCGTGTTGCGATCACCGATGACGAGCTCGCTGCGCTCGCCACGGAATTTCTTGTCCTGCGGCTCGGCGCCGACCGACGCGAACTGCCAGATGCGGTTGGCGCGGCCGATGCGGGTAGGACCCTCGATTACCGCGTGCGGACCGATCGTGGTGCCGTCGCCGATGCTGACTTCGGCGCCAATTACGGCATAGGGGCCGACGCTGACGTTGGCGCCGAGTTTCGCGCTCGCGTCGATGAGCGCGGTGGGGTGGATCGACGTGCCGTGGATCATGCGCCGCTTCGCCCGGCGCACAGCAGTTCGGCTTCGGCCACCTGCTCGCCGCCGACCAGTGCACGACAGGCGAACAGGCCCATGCCGCGCAGCATGCGCTTGAGCTCGACGTGCAGCGCCAGCTGGTCGCCCGGCACTACCATGCGCGTGAACTTGGCATTGTCCACCTTGACCAGATAATACATCGGCTGGGTCTCGTGCTTGGGAGTGGACAGGAACACGAGCAGACCGGAGGCCTGCGCCAGCGCTTCGATGATGAGCACGCCGGGCATGACCGGGTGACCGGGGAAGTGGCCCTGGAAATGCGGCTCGTTGACGGTAACGTTCTTCAGCGCGACCAGGCGCCTGGAATGCTCGAATTCGACCACGCGATCGACGAGCAGGAACGGGTAACGGTGCGGCAGCAAACCCATGATGCGCTCGACATCGAGCGGAAGCGAAATGTCTTGTCCGGTTTGGGTCATTTGTGCGAATCCTTTTCCAGTTGCCCCACGCGGCGAGCGAGTTCGTCCAGGTGGTTGAAACGCGCCGCGTTGCGACGCCAGGCGCGATTATCCTGCACCGGCGTGCCGGATGAATACTCCCCGGGTGCGTCGATGGAGTGCGTGACGAGCGTGCGTGCCGTGATCGTGACGCGGTCGGCAATGCGGATGTGGCCGACAATACCGGCGCCGCCGCCGATCAGACAGTAGCGGCCGATCTTCGTGCTGCCGGCGACCGCCGCGCAACCGGCCATTGCCGTGTGCGCACCGATGACGACGTTGTGCGCGATCTGGATCTGGTTGTCCAGGCGCACGTCGTCCTCGAGCACGGTGTCGCCGAGCGCACCCCGGTCGATGGTGGTATTCGCGCCGATTTCGCAGTCGTCGCCGAGGCGCACGCCGCCAAGCTGCGGTACCTTGATCCAGTGGTCGGTGTCGAAGGCGAGGCCGAAGCCATCGGCGCCGATGACGGCGCCCGGATGGACGAGCACGCGCTTGCCGAGCGCGACGTCACGCACGAGCGTGACGCGCGCGACCAGTCGAGTCTGCGCGCCGACATGGCAGCGATCGCCGACCCAGCAATGCGGTCCCAGCACGGCACCGGCATCGATACGGGCGCCTTCGGCGATGACGCAGAATGGGCCGATCGATGCGTCCGCGGCGACCTCGGCACCCGGCCCGACGACCGCGCTCGGGTGCACGCCGGGTGCGGGCGCCGGGGCGTGCTCGAACAGGGCGGCGATCTTCGCGAAAGCGACGTAGGGATCGGCGGCAATCAGGCAGGCGCCGCGGCATGCATCGGCATCCGCTTCGCGAAGCACGACGGCGCCGGCGCGCGTGCTTGCCAGTTGCGTGCGGTAGCGCGGATTGGCGAGGAAGGCCAGTTGCTCCGGCGTGGCGGCTTCCAGGGTGCCGACGCCGGTGATGGTGCCGGCCCCGCGCAAATGCAGGCCGAAGCGTGCGGCGAGTTCGGCGAGGGTATGGCGCGGCGGCGTCATGGCGGTGTCGGCGCGGACGGCTTGGCGTGGCGCAGCTGGTCGAGCACGGCATCGGTGATGTCGATGCGCGGATTGGCGTAGACCACCGGGCTGGGCACGATCAGGTCGTAAGCATGCGCACGCGCGTAGTCGATCACGGTATCGTTGATCTGTTGCCAGATGCGGTCGCGGTCGGCGGCGGCACGCGTGTTCAAGTCGCTGCGCAGCGCTTCGCGCGTGCGTTTGATCGCGCCGTCGAGGGTGTCGATCTTGCGCTTGAGCGCTTCGGCGTCGGCCTTGGACATGATCGCGGCATCGCGTGCATAGCGCTTGTTCATGTCGGCCAGGCGGGTTTCGTCGTTCTTGAGCGCGGCGTCGCGGGGGGCAAATTCGCGCTGCAGGCGGGCGCGGCTTTCCACCATCTGCGGCGCGTTGTCGATCAATCGCTTCAGGTCCACGTAGCCGACCTTGCCCGCCGCGGTCTGCGCCGAAGCCGGAAGCGACAGCGACGCCAGGGCCAGCGCGAACGCACTGACGTACCGCCATTTCCCAGCGCAAGCCCTCACCCGGAAGCCCTTCGTCTTGCCCGACTCCCCTGAATCATACGCAAAGGGCCGAATTTGCACAGCCCTTGCGCCGACCAATCAGAAAGTGGTGCCGAAGTTGAACTGCAACGTCTCGCCGATATCGCCCGGCTTTGAACGAATCGGCCGGCCGAGGTTGATGACGATCGGGCCGACCGGCGCTTGCCAGTGCAGGGAAATGCCGGTGGAAGCGCGCAGATCGCCCCAGGAAAAGCCGTTGCTGTCATACAGGCTGTTGCCGAGCGACGGGTTGTTCTGGTTGAAGACGTTGCCGACGTCGAGGTACCAGGACAGGCGCGTGGCGCTGTCGTCCTTGACGAACGGCGTGGGGAAGATCAACTCGAACGAGGCGACGGTTTTCAGGTTGCCGCCCAGCGGTTGACGGCAATAGTAGTTGCTGGTGTCCGTGCAGCCTGGCGCCAGGGCATAGGGACCTAGCGTATTGTCGCGGAAGCTGCGCACGTCGGAGACGCCGCCGGCGTAGAAGTCCTCGAAGAACGGCAGGCCACTTACCTTGATCGGCGCGCCGGTCGCCGGGTCGCGGCCATTGGCGGCGCGCCAGGTATTGCCATAGCCGATCGTGGTCGAGCCTTCGAAGGTGAGCCAGTCGGTGACCGGCAGGTACTGTGCGTAGCGGTAGATCAGCTTGTAGTACTCGACCGTCGAACCGGGCAGGGCCAGTTCGGCCGACAACTGCTGCAGCGAACCGTGCGTCGGGTTGAAGAACTTGTTGCGCGTGTCGTGCGCCCACGAGGCCGTGATCGACCATTCGTGGAAGGTTTCGTGGTTCAAGCGCTGGATATAGTCGACGATTGGTTGCGGCGAATAGTACGTGGTGTAGTAAATGATGTTGCCATTGGCATCCTTGACCGGGTTGCCGCTGGCATCCAGTTGGGGAACCGGGTAACCGGTAATGATCTTGGTCCTGCTCACGCCCAGTTGCAGGTTGACGGTGTCGTTTTCCGTCACCGGCAGGCCGATGTAAGTGGAGAACGCGCCGGTGTTGCTTAGATAGTTGGCGAGGTTCGCCTGCTGCTGGTTCAATTTCGAATACGACAGGTCATAACCCAGGCCGATGCCGTCCGGGGTCAGGTAGGGCTGGTAGTACGACAGCGCGTACTTGGTCACGAAGTCGCTCTTGGAGACCGTCAACGCCGCACGGTCGCCGGTGCCGAGGAAGTTGTTCTGCGACACCGAGGTGCTCAGTACCAGGCCGTAGACCTGCGAATAGCCGATGCCGAACGTGAAGGCGCCGGAAGACGTTTCCTCGACCTTGACGTCCACGTCCACCTGGTCGTCCGTGCCCGGCACCTTGGGCGTGGTGATGTCCACCTTGCTGAAATATCCCAGGCGCTGCAAGCGCACCTTGGAGCGGTCGATCGCGGCCTGCGAGTACCAGGCGCCTTCGAGCTGGCGCATTTCGCGGCGCATGACTTCGTCCTGGGTCACGTGGTTGCCCTTGAACGCGATGCGGCGCACGTACACGCGCTTGCCCGGGTTGACGAAGAAATTGATGCCGACCGTGCGGTTCTCGCGGTCGATGGTCGGGATCGGCGTGACCTGGGCGAAGGCGTAGCCGATGTTGGCGAGCACCGCGGTCATCTGCTGCGCCGATTTTTCGAGCTTCTGGCGCGAGAACACCTCGCCATCGTGCGCGACGATGAGCTTGCGCATGTCCGCTTCGGTCAGCACCAGGTCGCCGCTGAGCGCGATCTTGGATATCTTGTACACGCTGCCTTCGCTGATGTCGGCGGTGACATACATCGTGCGCTTGTCGGGGCTGATGCTGACTTGCGTCGAATCGATGCTGAAATCGGCGTAGCCGCGGTCGAGATAGTACGAATTGAGTTTCTCCAGGTCGCCGGAGAGCTTCTCGCGCGAGTACTGGTCGTCCTTGGAATACCACGACGTCCAGTTCGTCGTATCGGACTCGAAATCGTCCCGAATCTGCGCCTGCGTGAACGCATGGTTGCCGACGACGTTGATCTGCTTGATCTTGGCGACCTTGCCTTCGGCAATGTTGATCGACAGCTCGACACGGTTGCGGTCCAGGCCGATCACGGTCGGCTTGACGGTGACGTTGTACTTGCCGCGGTTGTAGTACTGGCGGGTGAGTTCCTGGGTCACGCGATCCAGCGACAGGCGGTCGAACGGTTCGCCATCTGACAAGCCGATGTTCTTCAGGCCCTTGAGCAGGTCCTCGGTCTTGATGTCTTTGTTGCCCTTGATCTGGATCTTGGAGATCGCCGGGCGCTCCTTGACGGTGATGACCAGGATGTCGCCCTGGCGCGCCACCGCGACGTCGCTGAAGAATCCGGTCTTGTACAGCGCGCGCACGGCTTGCGCGGCGCGCTCGTTCGTGACCTGATC
Organism: Rudaea sp.; assembly: GCA_035465735.1. Classification (GTDB taxonomy): domain Bacteria; phylum Pseudomonadota; class Gammaproteobacteria; order Xanthomonadales; family Rhodanobacteraceae; genus Rudaea. Next base: position 185 of record DATIVQ010000159.1, on the reverse strand, counting down.
GCCTTTTTCGATCGGCAGGTAGGTGAATACCGTGCCAGAGGAAATGCGCTGCAGGCCGTCGATGCGGATGTCGGACGCGACGAACGGATCGAATGCGTGGGCTTTGGCGGCGAGGCAGGCGAGCAATACAAGGGCGGCGATACGCTTCATCGTCGGTTTCCGATTCGTTTTTATGGGAATTGCAA
>DATIVQ010000158.1:0-7361 GCA_035465735.1 Rudaea sp. | reverse complement strand
CCGTCCTTTTAATGTACTATTGAGTTTAGTAAATCCGGCCGCGAGGCCGGTTTGAACTTCAGGGCTTGTTTAGCACTCTAATAATGTAAGTGCTAAAATTGCATTCATACGGGAGGTTTCAATGACCGTTTCTGCTTTGATTGCCAACAATCTGCCGATCCCCAGCGCGATCGGCAGTCTCGATGCCTACATCGGCGCCGTGCACCAGATTCCGGTTTTGACCGTCGAGGAAGAACAGGCGCTGGCGCGCCGCTATGCCGGGGAGAATGATCTGGACGCCGCCAAGCGTCTGGTGATGTCGCACCTGCGTTTCGTCGTGCACGTCGCGCGCGGCTACAACGGCTACGGCCTGCAGCTGGCCGACCTGATCCAGGAAGGCAACATCGGCCTGATGAAGGCGGTCAAGCGCTTCGATCCGGACGTGGGTGTGCGCCTGGTCTCGTTCGCCGTGCACTGGATTCGTGCCGAGATGCACGAGTTCATCTTGCGCAACTGGCGCATCGTCAAGATCGCCACGACCAAGGCGCAGCGCAAGCTGTTCTTCAATCTGCGCAAGAGCAAGAAGCGCCTGGGCTGGATGAACGCGGCTGAAGTCGCTGCCGTCGCCAAAGACTTGGGTGTTTCCACTGCCGACGTGCTCGAGATGGAATCGCGCCTGTCCGGCCACGACACGGCCTTCGACGCGCCGGCCGATGCGGACGACGACGAGAAGCCCGCGCCGGTTGCTTACCTGGTCGATCACACCGCCGATCCGTATCAGGCGCTGGAGAGCGAAAGCCAGGAAGCATCCGAACTGGACTCGTTGCAAAACGGATTGGCCAAGCTCGATGCGCGCTCGCGCGACATCATCACGCGGCGCTGGCTCAAGGATGGCGACAAGGCGACCTTGCAGGAGCTCGCCGACGAATACGGCGTGTCCGCCGAGCGCATCCGCCAGGTCGAAGTCAACGCGATGAAGAAAATGCGCGCGGCGTTCGCAGCGTAATTATTGCGATCATCCCTGATCGCGAAGATCACGAAGCGGCCATCCATGGCCGCATTCTCCACCAAGAGCAACTTCCAAACGGCCCCCAGCGGGCCGTTTTGTTTTGTGTCTGATGGTCTATGCTGGGCGAATCGAAGAGACGAGGACGCCAGCATGGAAGTTTCCGATACACGCATCGCGCTGCTCATCGACGCGGACAATTCACCCGCGGCCAAGATCGACCTGATCCTTTCCGAGATCGCCAAATACGGCGTGGCGAACATCCGCCGCGCCTACGGCAACTGGAAGAGTTTGTCGTTGAAATCGTGGGAAGCCGTATTGCACGAGTACGCGATACGACCGATCCAGCAATTCGACTACAGCAAGGGCAAGAACGCCAGCGACATTGCATTGATCATCGATGCGATGGACCTGTTGTACACGCAGAAGCTTGATGCCTTCTGCCTTGTTTCCAGCGATGCGGATTTCACGCCGCTGGTGATGCGAATCCTCACCGATGGTGCCAAGGTGTTCGGCTTCGGTGAGCGCAAGACGCCACTGCCATTCGTCAATGCCTGCTCCACTTTCATTTACCTCGATGGGTTGGGGGAAGCGGTCGCGACAACTTCGGAGAACGGCTCACCGGTCGGAACGGGCAAGAAAACGACGAATGAATTGAAGGCGGATACCAAGTTGGTGCAACTATTGCGCAATGCGATCGCGGCTGTATCTGGCGAAGACGGCTGGTCGAACCTCGGCGCGGTCGGCAATCAGATCGCCAATCAGGCATCGTTCGACGCGCGCAACTACGGCTACAAGAAGTTGGGCGAACTGATCAAGGCAACCGGCCTGTTCGAGATGCACGAGCAGAACAAGGTATGGTCCGTGCGCGACAAGCGCAAGTCCAAGGGTTAGCCGGTTCGATACTCATTCCGCGCGCGCTGGACTCAGTAAAGGTCCACCGGATCCACATCGATCGACCAGCGCACGCGCCGCGTCTGTCGCAGCTCGCGCACGCGCGCGAGCCAACCGGGCAGGAACGTGTGCAGCGCCTTGCGTTCGCTGGCGCTGAGCAGCAACTGGCCGCGGTGCGATCCGGCACGGCGCGGCATGGGCGCGGGCATGGGGCCGAGCAGGCTTACGGACTCGGGTGCATCCGCAATCTTCGACGCGGACGCGAGGAATTCCTCCACGGCCGCCGGCGTTTTTGCTTCCGCACGCAACAGCGCCAGATGCGCATAGGGTGGCAATCCCGCTGCGCGACGTTCTTCGAGAAGATCGCGAGCCACGCGCGCGTAGCCGGATTTGAGCAGATCGAGCAGCAAGGGGTGGTCCGGGTGATGCGTTTGCAGCCAGACCTGGCCCGGTTTCAGGGCACGGCCGGCGCGCCCGGCAACTTGCACCACGAGCTGGCACAGTCGCTCGCTGGCGCGGAAATCGACGCTGAACAGGCCGGCATCTACGCCGATCAGGCCGACAAATGTCAGGTTCGGAAGGTCGTGGCCCTTGGCAAGCATCTGCGTGCCGACGAAAATCCCGGGTCGCTCCGCCGGCAGCCGATTGAGCAAGTCCTCGACCGCGCCCTTGCGCTGCGTGGTTTCGCGGTCGATGCGAACGATCGGTGTGCCCGGGAACAATCCGGCCAGCGCCTGCTCCATGCGCTCGGTGCCAAGACCCTGCGGCGAGAGTTCGGCGTGGCCGCAATCCGGACATGCCGCCGGTACCGGCTGTTGCGCGCCGCAGTGATGGCAGCGCAGGCGCGCGTCGCCGCGATGCCAGGTCAATGGTTTGTCGCAACGCGCGCAGGCTGCGTGCCAGCCGCAGGCGCGGCACAGCAGCACGGGTGCGTAGCCACGCCGGTTGCGGAACAGCAGGGCCTGTTCGCCACGCGCGAGGCAGGCGCGGATGCCGGCAATGAGTTCCGGCGCAAGACCATCGGCCAGACGTTTGCCGCGCAAGTCGATGGTGCGCAGGGATGGCGTTCGCGCCGCGCCGGGACGCGAGGACAAGTGCAGATGCCGGTAGCGTGCGGCTTCCACGTTCGCCAGGGTTTCCAGCGAGGGCGTGGCCGAGCCCAGCACGACCGGAACGGCCAGTGCCTTGCCGCGCACGAGGGCCAGGTCGCGCGCGTGGTAGCGCAGGCCGTCCTGCTGCTTGAACGAGGTGTCGTGTTCCTCGTCGACCAGGATGAGTCCGGCGCGCGGCAGGGGCACGAACACGGCTGAACGCGTGCCGAGGATGACGCACGATTCGCCGCGCGCGGCCGCGAGCCAGGCGCGTGTGCGCTCGCCGTCGGCCAGGTCCGAATGCAGCGCGTGCACCGGCGCGGGCAGGCGTTCGCGGAAGCGCCGCAGCAACTGCGGCGTCAGGCCGATTTCCGGAACCAGCACCAGCACCTGCTCGCCGCGCATTAGCGCGCGTTCGGCCAGCGCGAGATAGACCTCGGTCTTGCCGCTGCCGGTAATGCCCTCGAGCAGAAATGGCGAAAATCGGCCGGATTGCGCGGCGATTGCTGCAATGGCGGATTGCTGTTCGTCCGTCAATCGCGGCGCCGGCATCCGCGCGTGCGGCAGCGGCGCGCGCTGGATGCGAATGGTTGCGACGAGTCCGCGCCGGCGCAGGTTGGACGCGGCTCGGCGCCAATCCGGCCAACGCGCATCGAGCGTTGCATACAGGGTCGGGCCGCCGCGCAACATGTCGAGCAAGCGCGCGCTCGCGCTGCCGGATTTGGCCGTGGCGTCCGCGGCGTTCGCTGCCAGCGTGAGCGCGGCTTCGCCTTCGCCTGGCAGCGGACGCGTCGTGCGCAGCGCCGCCGGCAGCGCCGTGTCCAACACTTCGCCCAGGGGGTGCTGGTAATAGCGCGACGTCCATTCCAGCGTCGCCAGCAATTCCCCGGACAGCAACGGCGCCGCATCGAGCACGGTCGTGATGGACCTGAGGCGCGCGGCGGGAATTTCGGAGTGCGTGCAGCGATCGACGACAATGCCAACGCGGCGGTCGCGTCCGAACGGAACACTCACGCGCGTGCCGCGGGCGATCGAATCCGCGACGATCCCCGGCGGCGGCAGGTAGTCGAACAACTGCGGCAGCGGTACCGGAATGGCCACACGCAGGAGGGCGGTTTGCGGGGGTTTCACGCGGTTCGGACCGAATCGTTTTGCGCAAAAATCATGGCTTGCGTGAAAATTGTAAGTAAATGCTCAGAAAGATTGCACAAATAATTGGCAAACAAAGTTTTTTTCGCTTATCCACAAAGCATGTGGATAAGTCTGTGCATGGCTGCTTGGGCAGTCCAGCGGCAGGCGCACCGTTATGCGCCCGGCAACGCCTTGGTGAAATTTTAACCAGTCTGAAATAATCATTTTTAATCAATACGATAGTAGCGACAATTTGGTATACATTGGCACATTTCGAGTGCTCGGCGCCCCTTCCTCGCACGGCCTTTCGAACCTGTGCAAAACCGGCCGTTACAGAAATGTGCTCGAATCCGGTTTTTGGCGTCAACCGCGCCTCGTTTCCCGCGTTGAATGGCTTGAGCGATCTTATCGGCGAAGGCCATGACGCATACAATCGTAATGAGGGCCCCGGCCATCTGGAATCCCGCGCGCGTGGACGTGGAAAGCACCGCCGAGCGCACGCTCGATCAGTTCTTGAAAAGCGTCGAACGCCGCGCCCTGCGCATGGCCGAACTCGCCACGGGCAACCGCGACGAGGCGCTGGACCTGGTGCAGGACGCGATGTTCGGCTTCGCGCGCCATTATGCCGCCAAACCCGCCGCCGACTGGGCGCCGCTGTTTTACCGCGTGCTCGACAGCCGCCTCAACGACTGGCATCGGCGCCGCCACGTGCGCAGCCGCTGGCTTGCGGTATGGACGCGCAACGACGACGACGAACACGACGAGATCGCGCAGGCGCCGGACACGAACGATCCGGGGCCCTTGCTGCGCCTGGCTGGCAGCGAGGCCGCGCACGCGCTGGACGCGGCGCTCGGAAATTTGCCGCTGCGCCAGCGCCAGGCCTTCCTGCTGCGCGTTTGGGAAGGTTTCGACGTCGCCGCCACCGCGAGTACCATGAGGTGCAGCGAGGGCAGCGTGAAGACGCATTTGTCGCGTGCACTCGCCGCATTGCGCCGCGCATTGGAGGACCACGCTTGAAAACTGACGGACCTGACACGAGCCGGCTCCCGGACTGGACCGAGCGGGCCAAAAGCCTGCTCGACGAATCCGCGCAGGCGCTCGATGCCGCCACGCTGTCGCGCTTGAATCGCGCGCGCCAGGCGGCGCTCGCGCCGCGCCGCCGCGCCGCTTGGCTGTTCCTGCCCGCGGGCTTGGCCGGTGCCTGCGCGCTGCTGCTCGCTGTCGGCGTGTGGCATGGGCGCCGCGCATTGACCACGACTCCCGCGCAAGCGCCTGTGGCGGCCAGCGCGAACGGCAATGCCGTGAATGCCGGCGACCTGGACATGATCGCGAGTGGGGACGACATGGAGATGATGCAGGACGTGGATTTCTACGCCTGGCTCGATGCTCAGGACCAGGACAACAACGGCTGATGTGGCCGCTATTGGCCGCCGTGACGTTGGCAGCGGCGGCGCAAACGGTGCCGCCGCAGTCTTCACCGGCGTCGACGCCGGTGGCGCAACAGGGCAAAAAGACGATGACGCGCAAAGATGACTCCAAACGTCTGCCGGATCTGGAACTGATCGGTTATCTCGGCGATTACGGCGATGCCGCTGACGGCCTCGATCCGCTGGGATTGACCGAAAATGCGGCGGCTCTGAAGGCATCGAAAACTCCGCCAAAGCCGGCGCCGGACGCGCAGCCATGAGGCGGCATGCGCTGATCGGGGGGATTCTGGCCGCGGCCCTGCTGCTGCCGTGTGCCGGCGCGTGGGCCCAGGATCAGCCTGCGCCGTCGGCCGCCGTGCAGACCGCGCCGGTCCCCTGGTCCAGCCTGAGTCCTGCCGAACAACAGGTGCTGGCGCCGGCGCAGGAACGGTGGAGCACGCTGTCGCCGGCTGCGCAGCAGCGTTTGCAGCGCGGCGCGCAACGCTGGGCGACGATGAGTCCCGAGCAGCGCGACAACGTGCGCCAGCGCTTCCAGAAGTGGAACAGCCTGACCTCCGAGCAACGCGCGCAACTGCGCGAGCGCTACGCCAAATTCAAGCGCCTGCCGCCGGCACAGCAAGAGCGCATCCGCCAGGCGTTCAAGCGCTTCGCCAGCCTGCCGCCGGCGCAGCGCGAGAGGCTGCGCGAGAAGTTCAGGCAAATGAATCCGGCCGAACGCCGTGCCTTCATCGCCGGCGCGCAGGCTATGAATCAGGCCGGCGATGCGCGCGAATTCTTCCGCTCGATCCCGCGGGATGAGCGCCAGCCCACGCGGCAAATGTTGCGGGCGCTGACGCCGGATGAGCGCCGCGCGTTTCGCCAGACCTGGCGCGGGCTGCCGCCGGACCAGCGCGACGCGTTCCGGCGCAAGCTGCTCGGCATGACGCCGGACCAGCGCCGTGCGGAGCTCGCGAAGTCCGGCGCGCGCTGATCAGGCCGGATGCAGGATCCGCCGCGCGGCGGCGCACGCGGTCGCGTCGGTGTCCGGGTTGGCCTCGTAGACCATCACGTGGTGGCCAGGCTGATGACGAAGGCGGCGCCGACACCGAGGGATACCATGATCGTGTAGCAGATACCGATCGCGCCGAATTTCAGCGTCGTGAAGAACCAGCCCTGGCCATACACCTTCTTCTGCATTACGAACAAGTAGATGGGGATCCACCAGCCCATCACGGTCAGCAGGAGCGCGAGCAGCGGCGCCAGCCAGGGCGCCGCGCTGCGCGCCCAGGCATGCGCGAAGCCGGCGAGTGCGAAGAGGAGCAGGGACAGGAAGACGAAGGCATGGCTGTGCAGGGCCACGATCAGGTGTTCCATGTACAGGCGGCGCTTGAAGAGATAGAAGATTTTCAGCAGCAGCGCGAACAGCGGCATCAGCACGAACAGCACCTGCGGCAGCACGCCGAGCGCGCCGGCGATCAATAGGGTCGGATTCTTGCGGATGCGCGGGATGTTTTCCTTGGCATGCTCGATCGCCGCGTTCAGGCGCGCATTCGCGAAATCCGGCAGCCAGCCGATGCGCAGCGGATTGGTCTGCGCATTCCACGGCTTGCCATTGAAACTCATGGGATCGATGTCGGGATCCGGCGGCGGCGCTTCGCCCCGGGCCTTGGCGTCGGCGACTTTCTGCAGGTACCCGAGCCGCCGATCGGCTTCCTTGCGGATCTTTGCGGCGCCTTTTTCCATGCTGGCGTCGATTTGCTTTTGCACGTCGCCCGGCGCTGGGGTCGCGCCGACGAGCGCGCCGGTTATCGCCTTGGCGGACTGCAGCTTGGCGAGTGCCGCGTCTCGTCTCGC
>DATIVQ010000157.1:0-2853 GCA_035465735.1 Rudaea sp. | reverse complement strand
GGTGTCGCAGAACAAGAAAAGCTGGGGCAAATTCGACATCGGCAGCGGCATTGCGCCGGGCGAAACCGCGACGATGTACTGGGACAGCAGCACGGACAACGAGAAGTGCGTGCAATGGATTCGCGCGAAATTCAGCGACGGTACCTACAGCTCGCCCAGCAAACAGGATTTCTGCCACGACCTGGATGAACCGATCGTCTTTTCCGACGACGATGACGACAGCGACGACTGACGGGCGGGCAATCCAGATCCAGTTTGATCCGGGGCGGCCAGTTTGAATCAGCGCAGCTGGCTGTCCTTGCTGCCGCGGCGGTTGTAGCCGCTACTCGCCGCGTCGTGCTTGTCGCGTTCGCTCTGGCAGGCCACGCACAGGCGCACGCCGGGCACGGCCTTGCGGCGCGCCTCGGGAATCGGCGCGTCGCATTCCTCGCAGCGTTTCAGGCTCGGCCCCTTCGGCGCACGGCTGCGCGCGCGCTTGATCGCATCCTTGATCGTAGCGTCGATCTGGTCCTGCACCGCGTTGTCGCCCGCCCACCCGGTAGCCATGGGATTTGTCCGCCGAATTCTCCCGAATAATGTGGTCGCGCGAGGCAGCGCACAAGTGCGGGGGATCACGAATCAGGCGCGGCGCGCCAGAACCAGCGTGGGACAGCGTTCTGCCAGCTCGTTGCGGCCGAAGGCGCATTCCAGTTCCTGCAGTCCGGGCCCGAGACTGCGGCGGAACTCGTCCAGCGTCGGCAGGTAATAGCGCGCGTCCATGCCGGCATAGGATTCGATTCCCACGATTTCTTCCGTCGTCCAGCCACGCTGTCCGGCCAGCCACCGCGGCAGCGACGACATGCTCTTCCAGGCTCGCCACACGTCGTCCAGTCGGCTGCCCACGCCGTTGATGCCGTGAACGGCGGCGAGCAGCCGAAGCTTGATGGCGTGCACGCTGCCAATGCTTCCGGTGGAAAACGCATCCGCGATGTCGGCAACGGACTCCGCCACATCCGGTCGCAGGAACACGCGGATCACGTAGCGTCCGCCGGGCCGCAGTACCCGGCAAACTTCCCGAGTCAGCGCCGCGTAACCATCGGGCCAAGTTTGCAGCACGTAGCAGCCATCGCCGGCGACCAGGTCGACCGTGCCGGATTCAATCGGCATTGCGCGCCAGTCGGCGAGGATCACGTTCGAATTCGCCGGGCCCTTCGCCGGCGGCCACAGTTGCTCGATCATGGCCGAACTGTGATCGACTGCCGAAAGCTTCACGCCGTCCGGCCAGTCGCATGCGATGATTTCCGGGGTCAGCCCGAGCACCACCACCCGCGCGCCGTCGCCCAGACTGGATGCGACGCGTTGCACGACGGCGCTGTCGTCGGGCCAGGGGCGCAGCGGCGGCCCGAACTGCGACCACTTCGGAACGATTTGCGAAAAATGATCGCGCGGCGCGACGGGAATGGGTGTCCCGGTCACGAATATTTCTCCAGAAAGGCAGCAAGTCCGCCGGCCAGGTGCGCGTTCGAGGCATCGATGGCGGGGCTCGAAGGCGGCGACGATGGTGTGCGGTTCGCGTCGAGCAGGATCGCCCTGCCCGCACGCACGACGAAATCGAATTTGCCGTAATCGAAGCCAAGCCGATCGCGTTCGGCACGCAGCTCGTCCGGCACGGATGCCGGCTCGCGCGCAATGATGTTCGCGGTTTTCACGATCGGATGCGTGCCGCAATAGCGCGTGCAACGTTCGCGATCGCCGAAGAACACCCAGGCGCGCATCCAGAATCCCTGCGCATCGCTCTCGGGCAGGAAGCGCTCCACCACGAGTCCGGGATTGTTCCATATCTCGTCCGGCACCTCGGCGATCGAACGCAGGATTGGGTATGGCCGGTCCGTGCAGACGAGCGGCACCGGCGCCAAGTCCGGGGTCGTGCCATCGCGCCGGAAGCATTCCACAGCATGGAGCTCCGGGATTCCACTGTAATTCAGATCCGTCTTGACCACGACCGGGCCAGACCAGTCGCTGTCGCGCTTGAGCAGATGGCGGCTGACGCGGGTTTTGCGGATGTCGGCGGCGTTGCCGTTGAGCACTAGCGGATAGCGCGTGGCCGCCTCGCGATAGGCCTGCGGCACGACCGACAAATCGACGTGCATGATCGCGGCATCGGCATCCGGCCAGACGCCCAAGCCCGCGACCACGTCGATGACATGCCCAGCTTCGCTCCAGTGCGCGGCAAGGCTACCGAGCAGCGGTTTGCGCCCGCGAAAATTGTCGTGGGCGTGCGTAATGACGACGATGCGAGCCACGGTATCCCCAGTTGACGCGACGAGGGTCGCGCCGGCACCGATGATACTTCAACGCGCGGCTTGTGCCAGAACGTAGTCGAGCGCAGCGCGCACGGCGGCAACCTGCGCGGCATTGCATTGTTCCGGGGTCGCGCGCGGGCTGTCCGGATAGACTTCGGTCGTGGTCTTGAAGCGCGCATTGGTGACGCTCGGGCACAAGCCGAGTTGGCGCAACGGGTAGCGGATCACGCCGGGGGCGGCCACGGGCGAACCGATGATCTCGCCCTTCGCATCCGCCAGCGCGATGTGCGTCACTTTGGCGACGGCGGCGACGACCGCGCGCTGGAATTCCGGCTGCGGATTGTCGGCGTCGTCGACGAGATAGAAACCGTCCGGAACGCCTTCCGGCTCGAACGTCTTGCCATCGCGTGCAGCCAGTGCCGGGCGAAACTCGGATTCGTCGCTATCGGTGGTTTCGTGCAGGTCGATGTGCACGACAACGCGTTCGCGCAGTGGTGCGACGAGGCGTATCAGGGCCGCCGATTCGGGCGCCGGACTGTTCTCGCGGAACGATCGGTTGGGATCGATCGCC
>DATIVQ010000156.1:0-9354 GCA_035465735.1 Rudaea sp. | reverse complement strand
ATCCGCGGCCAACGCAGCGCCGTGATCGTGCCCGTTGCGGCGCCACTGCCGATCGTTCATGCACAGGCCATGCGCCAGCAACAGGACCTTGCCGGTCGCATCCGGGATTGCCGCCTTCAATGCCGTGCGCGTCAGTTCCAGCGCTTCGCCGTCGCGGCGCATCTGCATCGGAATCGCGAGCGGATTGCCGGTGGCCAGCAGGTGATCGCCGAGCACGCCGTTCAGCGCGGCCAAGATCGCCTCGCGTTCGACCGTGGATGCGCCGTTGCCGGGCATGGAAGCCAGCTGGCCCAGCAGCATGTCCATGCCGCCGCCGACCAGCCGCGTGACGCCGCGAATGGACATGTACACGAATCCGGTCAATCCCCGTGCCGGCTGCCGCGTGGCTTCGCCGAGCACGCCCGGCACACGCAGGATATTGTGATGCATGATCTCGACCAGACTCGTCAAACCGAGCGTTGCGTCGATCGCGAGGCGGCTGTATCCGCGCAGGTCGGCCACGCGAATGTGGCGTTTTTCAACCATTACGGCGCGGCCCCGGAGCAATGCCGGGCGGGATCGCTGATCGATCGGTCGATGCAAGCGCCGCGACATCCGCCTCCTCGAGAACACGCCACTTGCCCTTGGCCAAGTCGCCTAGCGCCAGTGCTCCGATCGCGACACGGATCAGCCGCAGCACGGCGATATCCATCTCCTCCAGCATGCGCCGGATCTGCCGGTTGCGGCCTTCGTCGAGCACGATTTCGAGCCATGCATGCCGGTCTCCACGACGTAGTTCGCGCACCGATTTCGCGACCAGCCTCTCGCCGGCGACATCGATGCCGGCACGCAGGCGCGCGAGCACATCGGCATCGGGCAATCGATCGATTTGGACGTGATAGGTCTTGTCCACATGCGTGGCCGGATCGGTCAGCCGCGCCGCCCACGCACTGTCGTTGGTGAACAGCAGCAGGCCCTCGCTGGCCTTGTCCAGACGCCCGACCGGAGCCAGCCACGGGAAATTGCCATCGCGCAACAAGGCATACACGGTAGCGCGGCCCTGCTCGTCGCGCGCCGTGGTGACATGCCCGCGCGGCTTGTTCAACATCACGTGGATGCTTGCCGTTGCGGCGACATCCCTGCCATCGACGCTGATACGCTGGCTTTGCGCATGCGTCGGCGCTTCGGGATCGCGCACGATGCGGCCATCCACGCGTACGCGCCCGGCCCGCACCAGGGCCTCGCCTTGCGTGCGCGAACACAATCCCAGCTTGCTCAGCACGCGCGCCAAGCCGTGGCGCGGCGCGGACTCCACCGCGCCGGTTGCCCTGCGATGACGTCGCGGCGACGATGGGTTAATCTTGCGGTTCATGCGTACACGTTGCCGCAACCGGCGCGCGGCGTCAAAGATTCGGGGAGAAGCCCATGTCCGAACATCGCATTGCCCTGGACTGGTCGCGCAATGGCGCGCCTTTCGAACGCGGCAATTATCCGAAGACCCATACTGTCCGTTTCGACGGCGGCCAGACTTTGCGCAATTCCTCCGCGCCCGGCGACTACGGCGGCGATGCTTCGGCGAGCAATCCCGAGGAACTGCTGCTGTCGGCGCTGTCGTCCTGCCACATGCTCACCTTCCTCGCGGTCGCGGCGAACCGCGGCTACGTCATCGACGGTTATCACGACGACGCCACCGCGGAGCTCGGCAAGAATGCCGACGGCAAGATGGCCGTGGTCAAGGCGACGCTCGTGCCGAAAGTGACATTCTCCGGCGACAAGCGGCCGAATGCAGAGGAATACGCCGCGCTCCAGGCCCGCGCGCATGCCGCCTGCTTCATCGCCAATTCGGTCAAGACCCAGGTCGAACTGAAGTTGTAACGCGTCGGCGTCACCGGGCATGAAGACGCCATGACACCGTCTTCACTTCATCGTCACCGCATCCACCCGAAACTTCGCCGCTCGCAGGAGCGCCATGCGCATGAACGCCGTCACCGACCATCGCCAACATCGACCGCTGCATGCCGTCGCGCAGTGGTTCGACACCGACGCCGTCGACAAGACGGAAGGCGCGGACGCCGAGCGCGTCGACTGGCTGCGCGTGGTTCCCTTCATCGCCATGCACCTGGCTTGCCTGGGCGTGATCTGGGTCGGATTTTCGTGGACCGCGTTGGCCGTTGCAGCGGCGTTGTACACGCTCCGCATGTTCGCGCTGACCGGTTTCTATCATCGCTATTTCTCGCACCGGGCTTTCAAGACTACGCGTGTCACGCAATTCGTATTCGCCACGATCGGCGCCATGTGCGTGCAACGCGGCCCGTTGTGGTGGGCCGCGCACCATCGTAACCATCATCGGCATGCCGACACCGAAGCCGATATCCACTCGCCGATCCATCGCGGCTTCCTGTGGAGCCACATGGGCTGGTTCCTGACCCCGCGAGGTTTCCGCACCGATTGGGAAGCGATTCCAGACCTGCGCCGCTATCCCGAACTGCGCTGGCTGGACCGCTTCGACATCGCCGTGCCGATCCTGCTCGCCGTCGGCCTGTTCTTGTTCGGACGCTGGTTGCAGCACGCGCATCCGGCACTGGGCACGAGCGGTGCACAGATGCTGGTCTGGGGATTCTTCGTTTCCACCATCGTGCTGTTCCACGCCACGGTGACGATCAATTCGCTCGCCCACCGCTTCGGCTCGCGCCGTTTTGCCACGCGCGACAATTCGCGCAACAACTGGCTGCTTGCATTGCTCACGTTCGGCGAGGGCTGGCACAACAACCACCATCACTTCCCGGGATCCGCGCGCCAGGGTTTTCGCTGGTGGGAACTGGATGTGACGTACTACCTGTTGCGCGCATTCGCCGCGTGCGGACTGGTGTGGGATTTGAAGCCGGTTCCGGCCGGACTGAAACGGGCGCGGTGAACGATGCAGGCACTGAACGATGAAGATCGCGGTCGTGGGTTCGGGCATTGCGGGACTGGCCAGCGCATGGCTGCTGTCGCGGGAGCACGAGGTGACGCTGTACGAAGCCAACGATTATCTGGGCGGCCACACCCACACCCACGACGTGGAAATCAGCGGGCGCACCTACGCCGTGGACACCGGCTTCATCGTGTCCAATCCGCCGCATTATCCACTTCTGCACAAATTGTTCGATGAACTCGCCGTGGCCACGCGGCCGACCACGATGAGTTTCGGGCTGAAAAACGAGCGCAGCGGGCTCGAGTACAACGCCACCGACCTCCGCAGCCTGTTCTGCCAGCGCCGCAACCTTGTTTCGCCGCGGTTCTGGCGCATGCTGCGTGACATCGCACGCTTCTATCGCGAGGCGCCGGCCGTGCTAGACCGTGCTGACGCCGGCCCCGATCTCGGCGAATACCTCGCCGCGAATCACTACTCGGATGCCTTTCGCGACGATCATCTGGTGCCGATGGCATCGGCGCTGTGGTCGTCGCCATCCGCGCAGATCCTGAAGTTCCCGGTAAAATATCTGGCGCAATTCATGGCCAACCACCAGATGCTGCAGGTGCGCGGGCGTCCGCAATGGCGCGTCGTCGCGGGTGGTTCGCAAAACTACGTGCGCGCGCTGCGCAAGGCCTGGCGCGTGCGCGAACGCATCGGCGACGCAGTGACGCGCGTAACGCGCGAACCGCAGCAGGTACGCATCGCCAGTACCGCCGGAAGTGCGGATTACGACCACGCCGTGCTCGCCTGCCACAGCGATCTGGCGCTGGCTCTGCTCGGCGACGCGAGCGCGAGCGAGCGCGACATCCTCGGCGCAATGCTGTACCAGGAAAACGACACCGTGCTGCACACCGACGCGAATCTGCTGCCGCGCCGGCGCCGCGCGTGGGCGGCATGGAACGCGATCGTGCCGGGCGACCGCACGCAGGCATGCACGGTCAGCTATTGCATGAACCTGCTGCAGTCGCTTGACTGCACCGAACCCATCGTCGTCACGCTCAACCGCACGACACAGATCGCGCCACAGAAAATCCTCAAGCGCCTGCGCTACCACCATCCGGTCTACACGCAGGCCAGCGTCGCCGCGCAACAGCGCAAGGCGGAAATCCAGGGAACGAATCGGACCTGGTTCGCCGGCGCCTACTGGGGCTGGGGCTTCCACGAAGACGGCATGCGCAGCGCAGTGGATGTCGCGAACGGCCTGGGCGTGCGCTGGCCGTGAACGCGCCACTGGCAAGCAGCATTTACGAAGGCTGGGTGCGGCACCGCCGCCACGCGCCGCATGCGCATGCGTTCCGCTACCGCATGTACATGCTGTACCTGGACCTGGACGAACTCGACCGCGTCTTCACTGGGCGCTGGCTGTGGTCGGCGAGCCGGCGCAACCTCGCGCAGTTCCGGCGCAGCGATTACCTGGGCGATCCCGAAGTGCCGCTCGCCGACGCGGTGCGCGCACGCGTGCGCGAGGCGACGGGCCGCACGCCGGCCGGACCCATCCGCCTGCTAACCCATCTGCGCTATTTCGGGCACTGCTTCAATCCGGTGAGTTTCTACTACTGTTACGCCGAGGACGGCACGAGTCTCGATACCATCGTCGCCGAGATCACGAACACGCCCTGGAAGGAACGCCACAGCTACGTGCTGCCGGTTGCGGACGCCAAGCGCCACGGTGCCGCCTTGCGCTGGGATTTCGCCAAGAGATTTCACGTCTCGCCGTTCGTGCCCATGCAACGCGACTACGCCTGGCGATTCACCGCGCCGGAAGATGCCTTGCGCGTGCACATGGACGTGATCGAGGCGGGAAAGAACGAGCTCGACGCAACCATGGTGCTCGAGCGCAAGCCGCTGACCGGCGCGAACCTGGCGCGCGTTCTGCTGCGCTTTCCGGCGATGACCCTGAAAGTGGTCGCCGCCATCCATTGGCAGGCGCTCTTGATCTTTCTTAGACGCAACCCTGTCTATGATCATCCTGCGCACGATCAGCCGGGCAAAACGAGCCGAACATGAACGACGAATCCACGACCGCGATTGAATTCGCCCAGACCCGCGGCGCCTTCGGCAGCTTCGACCGGATGCTGCGCGACCGGCTGCTTCGGCAGATGTCGACCCTGCACGAGTGCCAACTGCGCATCGTCGATGCGCTGGGCGACGTCACGCTCGGCACGCCCTCGGACGCTCCCGACCAGACCCTGCACGCCACGGTGCAGGTGCACGACGCCAGTTTTTACCGGCAGGTCGCCGGCAATGGCAGCGTCGGCGCCGGCGAAGCGTACATGGACGCCGCGTGGACCTGCGACGATCCGGTCGCACTGATGCGCATGCTGGTACGCAACCGCGATTTGCTCGATGCGATGGAGACGGGCCTCGCGCGCTTCGGCGGCTGGGCAATGCGCGCGTGGCATGCACTCAATCGCAACACGCGCGACGGCAGCCGACGCAATATCGCGGCGCATTACGACCTCGGCAACGATTTCTTTCGCCTGTTCCTCGATGAAAACCTGATGTATTCGTCGGCGATCTTCGCGCATGCCGACGACACGCTCGAAACCGCCTCGACGCGCAAGCTCGAGCGCATCTGCCGCAAGCTCGAGTTGAACGCGAACGATCGCGTCGTCGAGATCGGCACCGGCTGGGGCGGCTTCGCCCTGCATGCCGCGCGCGAGTACGGCTGCCATGTCACGACCACGACGATTTCGCGTGAACAATACGATCTCGCCCGCGCCCGCGTGCGCGAGGCGGGGCTGGAGGAACGCATCAGCGTGTTGTTGTCGGATTATCGCGACCTCGCCGGCCGCTACGACAAACTCGTTTCGATCGAGATGATCGAAGCCATCGGCCACCAGTACCTGGAAGACTACTTCGGCAAAATCGGAAGCCTGCTCAAGCCCGATGGCATGGCCCTGATCCAGGCCATCACCATCGAAGATCACCGCTACGCGCAGGCCCTGCGTGCGGTGGATTTCATCAAGCGCTACATCTTTCCCGGCAGTTTCATCCCGGCGGTAAGCGTGATGCTCGAAGCGGCGGCACGCGCGAGCGATTTGAAATTGTTCCACCTCGAGGATATCGGTCCGAGTTACGCGTTGACTCTTGCCGCATGGCGTGAGCGTTTTCACAAGCACCTTGCCGACGTGCGCGCGCTGGGCTACGACGAACGCTTCATGCGCATGTGGGACTTTTACCTCGCCTATTGCGAAGCCGGATTCCGCGAACGCTCGACCGGCGACGTACAGATGCTGCTGGTCAAGCCAGGTTGCCGGCGTTTGCAGTTCGTTGTGGGCACGGACGCGCCGTGAACAACTGGATCAACATCGCCTTTTATCAGGTCACCTGGCTTGCCGCGATCGCGGGCGCCGCGCGCGGCTGGTGGTGGGCGGGCCCCGCGATGCTGGCCGCATTCACGCTTTGGCAACTCGCGGTTTCGCGCCAGCGCGCAGCGGATGTCGAATTGATGTTTTGTGCCGCAGTCGTCGGATTCGCCGTCGACACCGCCTGCGTACGCGGCGGCATGCTCGTGTATGCGGCGCCCGTGCCTTCACCGGACTTCGCGCCGGTCTGGATCGTGGCGCTGTGGATGAGCTTCGCCCTGACCCTCAACCATTCGCTGGCCTGGCTCAAATCGCATCTGGGCCTGGCCGCGCTGCTCGGCGCGATCGGCGCGCCGCTCGCCTACTGGGCCGCGGCGCGCGGTTGGAGCGCCCTGTCTTTCGCCGCACGGCCGGCCATCGCACTCGGCGCACTTGCCTTCGCCTGGGCGATTCTGGCCCCGGCCCTGTGCGTATTGGCACGGCATCTCGCGCACGACAACCGCCCCCGGCCGATCGTGCGCGGAGCATGACGATGAATCCGGTCAATATCCTGTGCGTGTGGATCGTGGCCAGCCTGGCGATGTTCGTCGGCTGGCTGGTGCAGCGGCGCACGCGCAACGCCGGCATCGTCGATGCGATCTGGGCGGCGGGCATGGGCGCGAGCGCGCTGTTCTACGCCGCGGTCGGCAGCGGCGGCCTTGCCTCGCGCCTCGCCGTTGCGCTGCTCGGCAGCCTGTGGGGATTTCGCCTTTGCCTGCACATCCTCGCGCGCGTGCTGAACGAAAGCGAAGACGGGCGGTACCGCTACCTGCGCGAATATTGGCACGGCGATCAGCGCAAGTTTTTCGCGTTCTTCATGGGCCAGGCCGTGCTGATCGCGTTGTTCTCGCTGCCGTTCCTGGCCGTGGCCGAGAATCCGCGCGAGACGTTTTCGCTGTGGTGCGGATTGGGACTGGCGACATGGATCGTAAGCCTCGCCGGCGAATCCATTGCCGATGCGCAGTTGTCCGCGTTTCGCAAAAATCCGCAGAACCACGGCAAGACCTGCCGTGACGGCCTGTGGCGATATTCGCGTCATCCAAACTATTTCTTCGAATGGCTGCACTGGTTCACCTACGTTTTCCTCGCCGTCGGCGCGCCGTTTCCGGCCTGGCTGCTCAGTCTGCTCGGACCAGTCCTGATGGTCGCATCCCTGGTCTGGATCACCGGCATCCCGTTCACCGAGGCGCAGGCGCTGCGCTCGCGCGGCGACGATTACCGCGACTATCAGCGCACGACGTCGATGTTCATCCCGTGGTTTCCAAAAAGGTCGCATTCATGACGAGCAGTACCAGCGCAATCCTGGCCACGGCCGCACCGGCCGAGAGCGGCCTGACGGGCCTGTGCGAACGCGGCTTGCTGCCGGACTGGCTGATCCGTGCCGGCATTCGCCGCCTGTGTGCGCAGCGCCTCGCCGAGGAAGGCGCAGGTGACGCATCCGTCGCCTGGTCTCGATTCCAGCGTTGCCTCGACGACTTGCGCAACAGCCCGGTCGCGATTCACACCGATGCGGCCAATGCGCAGCACTACGAGTTGCCGCCGAAGTTCTTCGAACTGTGCCTCGGCAAGCGCCTGAAGTATTCGAGCTGTTATTTCCCGAGCGGCGGCGAGACGCTGGACGAGGCCGAGGAAGCCATGCTCGCGCTGTACGGTGAACGCGCGCAATTGGCCGACGGGCAGGACGTCCTCGAACTGGGCTGCGGCTGGGGTTCGCTGACATTATGGATGGCGCAGAATTATCCGCGCAGCCGCATCACCGCGGTATCCAACTCAAAGCCGCAACGCGAGTTCATCCTCGCCCGCTGCCGCGAACTGCGCTTGAGCAACGTCGAGGTCATCACGCAGGACGTTAACCGTCTGCAACTCGAAGCCGCACGCTTCGACCGATGCGTGTCGATCGAGATGTTCGAGCACATGCGTAACTATGCCACCCTGTTCGCCCGCATTGCCGCGTGGCTGCGGGCAAGCGGCAAGCTCTTCGTGCACATCTTCTGCCACCGCGAACTGATGTACCCATTCGAAACCGAAGGCGACGGCAACTGGATGGGCAGGCATTTCTTCACCGGCGGCCTGATGCCGTCGGCAGACACCCTGCTCTGGTTCCAGCAGGATCTGGCGATTGAGCGGCAATGGCGGCTATCCGGCTCACATTACGAAAAGACCGCCAATGCCTGGCTCGCCAACCAGGACCGGCATCGTGCCGAAGTACTGCAAGTGCTGGGGCCAGCCTACGGCGAACAGGCGCACATCTGGCACCAGCGCTGGCGCATATTCTGGATGGCCTGCGCGGAGCTGTTCGGTTACCGCGGCGGCAACGAGTGGCTGGTCGCCCACTTTCTATTCGCAAAGCGCTGAAAAGAAAAAGCCCGGCATGGCCGGGCTTTTTCGTGTTGCGGCAAGCGGAAACCTTACTGGCTTTCCACCTTCAACTCGACGCGACGGTTGCGCTGACGGCCAGCCGAGGTCTTGTTGGTGTCGATCGGGTTCGATTCGCCGAAGCCCTTCGGACCATCCAGACGGCTGGCATCGACGCCGTGCCCGGTCAGGTACTCGTAAACGCCCTTGGCGCGGCGCTCGGACAGCTTCTGGTTGTAGGCATCGCTGCCGACGGAATCGGTGTAGCCATCGACGGAAACGTGCACGTTCGGATAACGCTTGAGCGTATCCACGGCTTCGTCGAGGATCTGCACGGACTCGGAGGTCGGCGCCTTCAGCGACGGTACCAGCTTCTCGCCGACGCGCGGATGATCGAACTTGAACTCGACGCCACGCAGGTCGATGGAAACCGCGGCTGGGGGAGTGGCCTCTTCTCGGGCCGGCGGAGCAGCCGGTGGCGGAGCCGCCTCTTCGTGCTTGGGCGCCGGGGCCGGGGCCGAGCCGCCGCCGAAGCTGTAAGTCAGGCCGACCGTGGCGATGGCGTCGGTGAAGCCGGTGTGGTGGTTGAAGCCTTCCGACGCAGCCAGCGTGGAATTCAGCGAATTGTTGTCGCGGTCGTAACGCCCCGCGATTTCGCCGCGGAATGCCAAGCGATCGGACATGTTGTACTGCATGCCGACACCGGCCGTGACCATC
>DATIVQ010000155.1:0-6912 GCA_035465735.1 Rudaea sp. | reverse complement strand
CGCCGTGCCGAAATCGCTGGCTGTCGGCGTGTTGCCGAAGCTGTTGTTGGACAACAATGTGCCGTTCAAATCCAGGGTGATCGAGGCGTATTGCGCTTTTGCCGACAGGCCCGCGGCGGACGTGCCACCCGCTGCCGTGTTGAAGGCGATGGTGCTGCTGCGCACGGTGAGCGGAACGTTCGCATAAACGCCACCGACCGCGCCGGTGACCGCACGATTGCCGGATATCGTGCTGTTGCTGATCGTGGCGCTGGGCGGCGAAGCGGAAAAGCTCTTCAAGTTCACGCCGCCCGTGCCGGTCCTGGCCGTATTGCCGGAAATCGTCGAATTGCCGATGCTGGCGCCGCCGCGCGCGGTCACGCCACCGCCGGTACCGGCACAGCCCGCATTGGGACAGGCGACGTTGTCGCTGATGGTGCTGTACTTCGCGATGAATTCGCCCGCCGCAAACACTCCACCCCCGTAAGTGGCTGCGCTCAGCGATGTCGCAAGATTGCCTGTGATCGTGCTGCGCGTGGCCCAGACCACCCCGCTTGCGAAAACGCCACCGCCGTAAACGCGGCCGTGCAAGCTGTTGGCGCTGCAATGCGCCACACTCGAATCGGTCAGGATCACGTTGCCCGACGACGCAATGCAGCCGCCGTTGACGCCGGGGCCCGGATTGCTCAGGCTGCCGTCGTAAGCGCGACCATATTCGATGTCCAGTCGCGCGAGCGTGAAATTGAGATTGCCGCTGTGTGTGAAAATGCGATCCTTGACTGGACTGCCGATGGCCGAGATCACCGTTTGCGCGCCGGCGGGGCCGTTGATTGTCAGCGAGTTCTGGGCGACCGCGATTGAGCCCGTGGTCAGCGTGATCGTGCTGCAGGCCGATGTATCCACCGTGCTGCTGTTCGCCGCGGTTGAAATGATGTCGCGCAGTGTGCCGACGCCGCTGTCGCCGCAGTTGGTGACGCTGATGGCAACGCAAGTCATGGGCGCGGCGAGCGCAAATACGCTTGCGACGCAAGCGGCCATCGGTTTGCGTCGCACAAGTGCGCGCGAGGTCGAGTCGAACACGGTGCCTTCCCCCAACAGTTTATTGCTTGTTCCGCAAGTCTATGAACAAACGGTGTGGAGGGTTCGTGAAATGCTTTGCTAGAACAGCAAAGATGCCATCCTGCGCCGGTAGGCGCCGACCAGTTCCTCGTCGTCGAGCACGCTGAAGGCCGCGATCAGGCGTTTCTTCGCAGCACCATCGTTCCAGTCGCGCTGCGTCTTCAGGATATGTAGGAATTCGTCGAGTCCAGCGGCGGCCTCGCCGCCAAGCAACAGGCGGACGCCGAGCAGGTCGCGCGCGGCGTGATCGTCTCGGTTGGACGCAAGGCGCGTACGCAGCGCCGCCTCGTCTGGCGCATCCTTCAACATGCGGGCGAAGTCGAGCTGATTGCGCAGGCGCTTCGCGCGTGCATCCTCGGCAAGGTTCGCCGGCAAACCATCGAGTTCTGCCAAGGCGGCGTCGGCCTGGCCGGCCTGCATCAGCGCGAGCGCGAGATCGAGTTTCAATTCGGGTTTTTGCGGCGATGCGGCGATTTCCTTGCGCAGCCGCGAGATGATTTGCTCGGTCGTCTCCGCGACGGGTGCGGGCGGCGCTGCAATTTCTTCGGTAGCTGTGGCGAGGTGACGCGACAGGAATTCGCGCACCTGGCCCTCCGGCAGCGCCCCCATGAAGCCGTCGACCATCTGGCCGTCCTTGACCAGCACCACGGTCGGCAGGCTGCGGATGCCGAACACCGCCGCCAGTTGTTGCTGCGCGTCGGTGTCGACCTTGGCGAGCTTGAGCGTGCCGTTGTAGCTCGCCACCACTTTTTCCAGGATCGGCGCGAGTTGCTTGCACGGCGCGCACCACGCGGCCCAGAAATCCACCAGTACGGGCGTGCTCAGCGACGCCTGGATGACATCGACCTCGAAATTGGCTTCGGTGGCGTCGAAAACGTGCGGTGAATCGGACATGGTGCATCCCGGCGAAGTGAAGTGGCGCATAGATGGTGGCGCGGGCGTATGCTATCAAGTAAGCCACAGGACGCGCGCCGCCGGGGCATCGATGGCCACCGATTCCGCTACTTCCGAATTGCCGCGGGCGCTGTTCGAGCGCGTCTATCAGGAACTGCGCCGCATCGCCCGTGGCCAGCGTCGCGCCGCGGGCAACCCGGCGACGCTCGACACCACGGCACTGGTGCACGAAGTGTATTTGAAATTGCACGACGCGCCGGATGCGCAATCCATCGGCCGCGCGCATTTCCTGTCGCTGGCGGCGCGGGCGATGCGCCAGATCCTGGTCGATCACGCGCGCGCCCGCGGACGCCTGAAACGCGGCGGCGACGCCATCGTCACCGGACTGGACGAGCGCGTCGCAGGAACGACCGATGTCGTCGATCTCGTCGCCCTCGACGCGGCGCTGGCGCATCTGACGAAACTGGATGCGCGTGCCGGACAGTTGGTCGAGTGGCGGATCTTCGGCGGACTGGAAATCGCCGAGATCGCGCAATTGCAGGGACTCACCGAGCGCACCGTGTTCCGCGATTGGCGGCGCGCTCGTGCATTCCTGGTGCGCGAGTTGGGTTTGGCCGGTACCCAGGATTGAACATGGACACGCAGCGCTGGAAGCGCGTCGGCGAGATTTTCGATGCCGTGGTCGAAGCGTCAGCGGGTGAGCGCGCTGAAGTTCTTGCGCGCCTGTGTGCGGACGACGCCGAACTGCGCCGCGAAGTCGAGACATTGCTTGCCGCCGATGCCAGCGCGACTGCATTCGAGCACGACGCGGATTCGGCGCGTGGCGGCGTGGCGGCTGATTGGGCCGAGGCAGTGGACGCGGAGGCGCATAGACGCATTGGCCCATGGCGATTGCTGCGCGAGCTTGGCCGCGGCGGCATGGGCGTGGTCTATCTGGCCGAGCGTGCCGACGGCCAATTCGAACAGCGTGCCGCGCTCAAACTGGTCAAGCGCGGCATGGATACCGAGGCCGTGCACGCGCGCTTCCTGCGCGAACGCCAGATCCTGGCGCGCCTGCAGCATCCGCACATCGCGCATCTGATCGACGGCGGCATCGCCGACGACGGACGGTCCTGGTTCGCGATGGAATACGTTGACGGCGAGCCGTTGCTCGATTGGTGTGCAGCGCGACGCGCGGGTTTGCGGCAGCGTCTGAACCTGTTCCAGGACATTTGCGCGGCAGTGCAGTTTGCGCACGGCCAGCTGATCGTGCATCGCGACATCAAGCCGTCGAACATCCTCGTCACGGCGGCGGGCGAGGCAAAGTTGCTCGACTTCGGTATCGCCAAACTGCTCGACGATTCCGGCGTTGGTGCCACGATCGACGCGCAGCAGCGACCGTTGACGCCGGCCTACGCCGCGCCCGAGCAATTGCGCGGGGAGCCGGTGACTACCGCAACCGACATCTATGCGCTCGGCGTCGTGTTGTACGAACTGCTTGCCGGGCGGCGTCCGTTCGCGCTCGGCGACGCAGCAACGGCGGCGCAGGTGGCGCAGGCGCAGTCCACCGCCGAAGCGCTGGCACCGAGCAAGGCAGGCGGCGTCGATGCACCGCTGCCGCCGCGCTTGCTGCGCGGCGATCTGGACACCATCGTACTGACCGCACTGCAGCGCGAGCCGCAACGCAGATTCGCGACGGCCGAAGCGCTGTCCACGGATGTGCGCCGCTATCTCGCCGGCCGCCCGATTTCGGCGCGTCGCGATCGCATCGCCTACCGCATGCGCAAGTTCGTTGGCCGCCATCGTCTGGGCGTTGCCGCATCGGTACTGGGTGTGTGCGCGTTGTTCGCCACGCTGGGATTCGCGCTGTGGCAAGCGCGCGCGAAAACGCGCGAGGCCGAGAATTCGAAACAGGTCACGCAATTCATCACCGGATTGTTCGAGGGCGCGGATCCCGCGCAGGCGCGCGGCAAATCGCTCAGTGCGCAGGATTTGCTGGATCAGGGCGCACAGCGCCTGCGTGGCGAGTCGACGATCGATCCGCGCGTGCGCGCGCGGCTGCTGCATACGGTTGCTACGACCTACACGAATCTTGGCTTGTACGATCGGGCCCTGCCGCTGGCGCAAGAGGCGTTGGCATTGAATCGTACCGACCCGACCCGGGTCGATGCCGAAGTCGCAGAGAGTCTCGACAGCCTCGGCCGCATCTACCGCCTCAAGGCCGACTATGCGCGGGCCGAGCCGCTGTTGCGCGGCGCATTGGCGATGCGCCAGCACGTATTGCCGGCGGACGATCCGGCGATCATCGAAAGCCTGGATCACCTGGCCGCGCTCGATCGCGCCAAGGGCAACTTCAAGGACGCCGACACGCTATTGGCGCAGGCCGTGAAGTCCGCGCAGCGCCGTTTTGGAACGCAATCCGTCGAAACGGCGCGCTATCTCGACGACTTTGCATCCAATCTAGACGACCTGGGCAAGCGCACGGATGCCGAGGCCTTGTACCGGCGTGCGCTGGCGATGCGCGAAAGAAATCTCGGTGCGGACGATCCCGAGGTGGCGACGTCGCTATTGAACCTGGGCACGCATCTGGACGAATCCGGCAATTACGACGCGGCCCTGCCGTTGCTGGAGCACGCACTGGCCATCCGCAAGAAGATTTACGGTCCGCGTCATCCGCTCGTCGCTTTCGCCGAAATCGACGTCGCGGGAGTTTACGAGGACGAGAACCGGCTCGATGGCGCGGAAAAAATGGCCGAGGACGCGCTGGTGATCTGCCGGGCCGACCTGCCTGCCGATCACCCCAAGACCAATGAAGCGCTGAACATGCTGGCCATGGCGCACATGCTGCGCCGCGATTTCACCGGCGCCGTGCCGCTGGCCCAGGAGGTGCTGGCACGCTTCACGAAATCCCTCGGTCCGGATCATCCCGACACGCTGGTCGCGAAGAACAATCTGGCCTTCGCCTTGCTGCACGCCGGCCGGCCGGCGGATGCCGAGGTGTTGCTGCGCGATGCGCTGGCGCGAAAGCGTGGAGATAACGGGCAGGGCATGGACGCGACCGACTGCGAAAATCTGTCCAACGCCTTGAGCTTGCAAGGCAAATTCGCGGAAGGGGTCGACTACGCGCGGCGCGCGGTTGCCATCCAGAAGCAGCGCGAGGGCGAGATTTCCGGCAATACCGCCGTGGCGTTGCGCAGCCTGGCCGAAGCCGAGGAAATCCAAGGCTCCTCCGCGGACGCCGAGCGCGATTTCCGCGCGGTGCTCGCCATCGGCGAAAAGCTGCGCGCCTCGCAGCACATCGACATGTACCAGTGGCGGCTGCCGCTCGCGGACTATCTGGTTGGCGCCAACCGCTGCGCGGAGGCCATGCCGCTCTTGAGCGAGATCATCGATGAGTTACGTCCGCGTCTGCCCTTGCGCGATCCGCTGCCCATCCTGCAGGCGCACCTGCTGCAAGGGAAGTGCCTGGGAGGCAAGGAGGGCACTGCCTTGCAGGCGCAGGCGCGAGACGAGCTGCACAAGTTGCCGAGCGTGGAAGTGGATTTGTATCCCACCTCGGCCAAACTGCTTGCGTCGAAAAAGCGCTAATCGAAGCCGTTGGCGAAGACCACGTCGCGCGCCTGCTGCTGGAAGGCGCCAATATCGGTGGCGCCATTGATCGTTCGTGCGTACCCGCTGCCGCGCTGGTCGTTGGCGAAGCCGGATGGATTGCTGCCGTTGCCGAATGCCGGGCTGCCGTCGCGAAATGCATGGGTCTGCGTCGGGCCGCCGTTGTTGGCGAGCGGCAGCAGGAGCGGGTCGGCCATCAGCGTATCTCCGGGCAGGGTTACGTTCACGGATGCGCTCATCACGATATTGTTCGCGCCAGCGATGGTCGGCGGATTCGAGGCCGGTTTGGTATAGACGTCCGATTCGGTTCCGTTCGAGGTATTGTTGGCGACGATGGTACTTTCGAAGTCCGCTGTGTAATTGCCACTCGGAGATTTGAGCCAGATTGCCGCGCCATTCGCTGCGCGATTGAATGCAACAGTGGTGTTGCGAAGGGTCAGATTTTCGCCGGCGTATATCGCGCTGACAGAATTCGCCGTGTCGGTTGCGGAATTACCCGAGATGGTACTGTTCTCGATAACCAGCGGCTCATTGGAGGAAATCGCGCCTGCGAATGCAGCGCTGTTGCCCGATATGATGGAATTCCTGACTGTGGATTGGGGCGCAGGATTCGAATTCGCCGTAATACACAGGCCGCCGCCACTCCCGCCTGCGGCGTTGTCCCGAATTATGCTGTAGTCGACCTCGGCATAACCGCTGGTTGCGGAGAAGAACCCTCCGATGTTCGCGCCGCCGCAACTTGCGTAGGACCCGTTGGTTGGCGACACGTAGGCTGTCACCGAATTGTTACGCAAGACGCTGTTGTTCATAACCAGGCCATTGCCTGCGTAGATGCCGCCGCCGGCGCCGAACGAACCGTTTGAGGTGGGGTCGCTTGCGACACTGCAATACTTGATCTGGGAATCTTCCAGATCGACCACACCAGCCGAATACACGCAACCACCCGCCACCTCGTTGATTGTTGTGTATTTGCCGGTTGGCCGCACAATGGCGTCCGCATCCGTTGCCGTGCCGAACTGCAAGTTCAGACGTTGCAAGGTGAGTTTGCCGGTGCCTTGGTGGTGGAAAATCCGGTGATTGTTGCCGCTCAAGGTGAAACGGTTGCTGTTGTTGCCGTTGTACTTGATCGTGAGATCGTTCTGCTGAACCACGATCTCGCCGCTGCCCAGCGTAATCGAACTGCATTGCATCGTCACCGGATTGAGTACGACGGTATCGCCGGTCGCGGCATTGGTCACGGTGTCGCGCAGGCTGCCGGCGCCCGTATCGTTGCAGTTGAGCACGTTGTCGTAGGCCGCAAAACATGCAGGTGCGAATGCGCTCAAGGCAAAA
>DATIVQ010000154.1:0-4537 GCA_035465735.1 Rudaea sp. | reverse complement strand
TACGGCATCGTCCTCGCCGATGGTGGCAACATCGCACTGACGGCCGAGGACGACATGTTCACGACGCACAAATGGATCGAGTTCGGTTTCGACGAGAACAATCTGTATCTCGAGCAGATGCTCGTCGGCGTGCCGATGACTGCGTTCGAGGTGGTCGAGACAGGCGACCAGATTCCGCTGACTTACGACTGCGATTCGAATGGCAATCACCTGACGCCCGCCGACTTCATCTACATCGACGGATTCGATTACTAGGGAACGATTGGATCCGTCCTGCCTCCTGCGGTGGTGATAATATTTGGCGCATGCGGCCCGGAATTACATCCGCGCTGCGCGTGGAACTAAAATCCGCCGTCATCGATTGCACGCCTGCATGAGCCGCGCTGGCGCATCTGCCGAAAGCGCTTCCAGCACTGCGGCAGCGGTCTCTTCGGGCGTATGATCGCGCGCCATAATCGCGTATTGCGCGGCGCCGTACGGTCCCCATTCGTCCGGCGCAGTCACGGTGAAGAGTCCCACCGTGGACGTCCCGGCGGCAACGGAGAGGTGCATTACTCCGCAATCGGCGCTGATGAAAAGCTTCAGGTTCGACAGCAGCGATGCCAGCTTGCGCGCATCGCGCGAGTAGTAGCCCGGATAGCGATTATCGAGTAGCGAATACGCGCCGGCTGGAAGGATTTCGACGATCTGGCAATTCGGAACGGCGGCTTCGAAAACGGCGAGAAAACGCACCCACCATTCATGCTCCAGCCGCTTGTCGCCAGTGGCATTGGCGAAGATTCCGATGCAACCCCTTTTTTCCGTGCGATCGCCCCGTGCCGCCAGAAGACGCGAGAGGGCGACGCGGCCTTGCCTTCGTTCCAGCGGATTTAGGCCGATGTGCAGCGCAGGATATTTGCCCGCTGCGGGATCACCGCCGAGCGCCTTGCGCAGCAGATAGACCGGGAGCATGGCACGATGGCGCAGATCGTCCGGCGGCACGATGTTGTAAGTCATGGAGCCTGCCTTGGCTCGTCCGGCATACCCGAGCGAACGCTCCGCGTGCGCTAGCATGGTCAAGAGCCGGCCGCCCTGCGATTGCGGATCCGGATCGATCACTAGGTCGTAGCGGATGCGTCGAATGGATCGCAAGACGCTCATGCTCTGCAAGGGGTTCCGCGCCACATGTCGGGGCAAGCGGAAAATCCGACTCACCCCAGGCAGCTCGCCGAAAATGAGGTTGGCTGCGGGACAGCGGCTGACTACGTCGATCTCGGCACCCGGATAGAGCGTTGCGAGTTCCTGCAGCAGCGGTGTCAGGGTCAGCGAATCGCCAAGCGTCTGCACGAAGCGGCAGACGAGAATGCGATAGATGCCTGTGGTCGGCAGCGTACCCCGCTCCACGAACTTTGCTGGTCGTAGGAGCAGTCGCATCAGGCGCTGAACGAGTCGGCGCCGCAGGTGCTGCAGTGAGTCGATACGCGACATGCGCGATTGCCAAATTCGCCGAAAGATGGTGTGAGCTCAGAATTTCCGGTGGATGCCGACCATGAAACCACCCGGCAACATGGAAAGGATCAAGGGATGTTCACGGCGCGAGGCGTACCAGCCAAAGCCGACGCCGAGGCCCGCGCCGACGAGTACATCGCTCTGCCAGTGGCCGTGCACCTTGACCCGAGCGACCATGTCGTAGGCGGGCAACAGGGCAAGCGCGTATACCGCCGGATGATCCGGTCCGTAGGCGAACATGAAGGGCGTGACTGCACCGGCGATCTCGGCGACTTCCCCACTGGGGAAACTCTGGTTGCCGTGTCCGGTGAAGAACTGGTTGGGATCGGACGTCTGCGACGGCCGTTCGCGCGAGAAAGCGAATTTCATCACCTGCGCAGTGCCGGAGGCGAGCGCCACCGAATCGAGCGAACGCCAGAACGTGTCGCCGAGCTTGCTGTCGCCGCCTTCCCAGAGTGCACCGCCGAGCACGACCAAAGCCGTGCCCGTCGCCAGATCCTTCTGGTAGCTGCGCTTCCAGATGCCGCTGTTGTCATACGGGACGAGGTGGTCGATGCCAAACGGACCGCCTGCCGCATGCGCGGCAAGGGTGAACATCGACAGCAAGCTACTGCACAAGAAACGGCCGAGCGCGCGCATGGCACAACTCCCGTGAAATACACGGCCGTAAACTAAGCCCTTGCCCGTTAATAATTCCTGTTGTGCTGTCTGGCGATGCTCGCTCAGAAGCTCATGAAGTACCCGCCGTTCACCGGGATATTCGCGCCGGTGATGAAGCCGGATTCGTCCGCACACAGGAAATCGACCACGCGCGCGATTTCGGACGGCTCGCCGAGGCGCCCGACCGGGATGTTGGCGATGATCTGGCTGCGCACGTTTTCCGGAATCGCCGCAACCATCGCGGTGCGGCAGTAGCCGGGCGACACGCTGTTGACGGTCACGCCCTTGCGCGCGACCTCGCGCGCCAGCGCCATCGTGAAACCGTGCATGCCGGCCTTGGCGGCGGAATAGTTGGCTTGGCCGAACTGACCGGTCTGGCCGTTCACCGACGAAATATTGACGATGCGGCCGAAGCCGCGTTCGCTCATGCCTTCGACGACGCCGCGGCAGGTGTTGTACACCCCGCCGAGATTGATCGCGAGCACGTCGGCCCACTGCTGCGGACTCATCTTGCGCAGCGTCGTGTCGCGTGTAATGCCGGCGGCGTTGACTAGGATGTCGATCGCGCCGTAGCTGGCCTCGACCGCCTTGATCGCCCGCGCGCAGTCGTCGAAATCGCCGACATTGATCGGCTCAAAGCTGATCTGCTCGCCGAATTCGGAGACTTCCTTCTGGAACTCGGCCACGCGTTCGACACGGCTGGCGAGGTCTGCCGCGATGACGGTACGACCGGAGCGGGCCAGGTATTTGCAGATCTCGGTGCCGAGACCGCCGATGCCGCCGGTGACCAGCGCGACGCGCTTGCTCATGCTGATTCCTCACATGGGGATTTGCGCACCGCAGGGTGTGGTGCGGCGCAACAGGCGCGCGATGGTAGGTGGCGATCGGGGCTCTGTCAAACGCGCCCGGTCAGGACTTGGACGACTTGCCCGTGGAGGAGTTGGCGTTGGCTTGTCCGGCGGCGGCGCTGAGGAAGCCTTCCTGCACGGATTTCCACAAATCCAGGTTGCGCTCGGTCATGTCGTTGAGCATGGACCATGGCGTCTGGCCGAGGATGTTGTTGAGCTGGCTGCGGAATTTGCCCTGCTGGTCGAGGAAGATCTGCAGGCTCTTTTCCAGGTACGAGCCCATGAAGCCCTGCATGGAGTCGCCGTAGAAGCGGATGATCTGCGAGAGCAGCTGCGTGGTGAACATCGGCTGCCCGGTTTCCTCGTGCTCGGCGATGATCTGCAACAGCACCGAACGGGTGAGATCCTCGCCGGTCTTGGCGTCGCGCACCTCGAACTCCTCGCCGTCGATTACGAGTTGGCGCACCTCTTCGAGCGTGATGTAGCTCGAAATCTCGGTGTCGTACAACCGCCGGTTGGGATATTTCTTTATGACGCGGACTTGTGCCATGCGGCAAACTTAACAGATTTTGCCGCGGCGCGGTAGAGTTTTTGCTGCGCAGCAATTGGGGCAGCCTGCTGGCTAGGCGGGGATTAGGCGCGTCTCCGCTAACCATCCCTGATGCGTTGCCGTTCGGCATTCTGCCTCACTTGGTAAAGCTCGCGCGAACTGCCAATTGAGGCAGTTCGCAAGCGCGAGCACACCTCTGCAATCCGTCCCTGGCAGCCCGCCCGTTCGACATCCTTGTCTCACCTGGTGATGCGCATAGCAGATGCCTTTCATGGCATCTGCTGAGCACGCACATCACCAACCCATGTACTGCCCGCCGTTGATTGCGAGATTGGCACCCGTGATCCAGCGTGCTTCCTCGTTGGTAAAAAACGCAACGGCGTAAGCGATTTCGTCCGGTTCGCCCAGACGCCCGACCGGGATCTGTGCGGCGATCTTGTTGCGCACGTCCTCGGGCACGGCCATCACCATCTCCGTGGCCACGTAGCCGGGCGAGACGGTGTTCACGGTAATGCCGAACTTGGCGTTTTCCTGCGCCAGCGAAATCGTGAAGCCGTGCATGCCGGCCTTGGACGCGGCGTAGTTGGCCTGGCCGTACTGGCCCTTCTGGCCATTGATCGAGCTGATCTGGATGATGCGCCCCCACTTGCGGTTGCGCATGCCCTCGATGATCGGACGCGTCACGTTGAAGCAGGAATTCAGGTTCGTATTTATCACTTCCTGCCACTGCAACGCGGTCATCTTGTGGAACGTGGTGTCGCGGGTGATGCCGGCGTTGTTGATGAGTATGTCGATCGGCCCGAGCTGCTGCTCGACGCCGCGCACGATCTTTTCCGCGGCTTCCGGCGATGCCACGTCGCCCGGCACGATGACGGCATCCACGCCGTGCGCCTTCATGTTCGCCTGCCAGGCGTGGGCCTTGGCTTCGTCGCGGTAGTTCGTTGCGACCTTGTGGCCGAGACCGGCCAGGCGCCTGACGATGGCGCTGCCG
>DATIVQ010000153.1:0-1546 GCA_035465735.1 Rudaea sp. | reverse complement strand
TCGCCATGAAGCGTGCGAGGCGTTCCTGCTTGATCTCCTCGGCGACCGCATCGGGCAGCTCGTTCGCTTTCGCGCCATCCACCGGCGAATACGCGAACGCGCCGACGCGGTCGAGTTGCGCCGCGTCGAGGAACGCGAGCAACTCCTCGAACTCCGCCTGCGTTTCGCCGGGAAAGCCGACGATGAACGTGCTGCGGATCGTGATCTCGGGGCACGCTTCGCGCCATGCACGGATTCGCTCCAGCGTTCTTTCGATGTTGCCCGGGCGTTTCATCAGCTTGAGGATGCGCGGGCTGGCGTGCTGGAACGGGATGTCGAGGTACGGAAGGATCTTGCCCTGCGCCATCAGCGGGATCACCTCGTCCACGTGCGGGTACGGATACACGTAGTGCAACCGAACCCAGGCGCCAAGCTCGGCGAGCCCCGTGCACAGATCGGTCATGCGCGTGCGATACGGCTGGCCGCGCCAATCGCGGGCCGCGTACTTCACGTCCACGCCATAAGCGCTCGTATCCTGCGAGATGACGAGCAATTCTCGTACGCCGGATCTGACCAGCTTTTCCGCTTCGACCAGCACCTCGTCCACGGGACGCGAGACCAGATCGCCGCGCATCGAGGGGATGATGCAGAAGGTGCAACGGTGGTTGCAGCCTTCGGAAATCTTCAGGTAGGCAAAGTGCTTCGGCGTGAGCTTTATTCCTTGCGCCGGCACCAGGTCCAGGTGCGGGTCGTGCCGGCGCGGCACCTGGGCGTGCACCGCGGTCATCACGCTCGCATAGTCCTGCGGCCCGGTGATGGCGAGTACCTCCGGATGCGCCTCGCGGATCACCTCGGCGCGCTTGCCCAGGCAGCCGGTGACGATGACCTTGCCGTTCTCGGCCAGCGCCTCGCCGATCGCGTCCAGCGACTCGGTCACCGCCGCGTCGATGAAACCGCAGGTGTTGACGACGACGACATCGGCCGCGCCGTAGCTGGGCACGATTTCATAGCCTTCCACCCGCAGCTGGGTGAGGATGCGCTCGGAATCGACCAGCGCCTTGGGGCAGCCGAGGCTGACGAAACCGACTTTGGGCGAAGCCTTGGACATGCGCGAACCGTTTTGCTCCTGCGAGGGCGCGTAGTTTACACTTGGCCGGTTTGCGGTTTCGCTGGGGAACCGCAGCGCGGAGCGTGCAGGGCGGATCCGATGAAGGTTGGCGTGACCTCGTGCCATGCGCTTGTGCTGGCTTTCTCGGCATGCCTGCTGTCCGCGGGCGCTTACGCCGAAGGTCCTGGCCCCTCCGAAGCCTATCCGCGCGCGCTGGCCGCCGTCGCCTCGCAGCGCCTCGCCGCGGCCATCGAGCGCAACGTCTCGCCGCTGACGCCGGCCGTCCCCGCGCTCATCGGCCCGTACGGCGCCATCACTTTCCAGCGCCTGCTCGGCGGCATTTTCCTGGCCCTGGATTCCTACGCCAGCGCAGAAAATCACCTGCGCCGCGCGCATGAAATGGCGATCGCCGTCGGCGACGCGGAAGATGCCGCGGCCGCGGCCGTCGACCGCGGTGAA
>DATIVQ010000152.1:0-2771 GCA_035465735.1 Rudaea sp. | reverse complement strand
GCGTACTTGTTGGTCAGCACGCTGCCCTGCGCTTCGAGCACGCGCGGACTGGCGTAGTTTTCCGAGGCGATCAGTTCGACGTGATCCTCCTGGCGCTGGCGCTCGGCGGCGATCGCCTGGGCCAGTTCGGGGTCGTAACCGGCAATCGTGCAGCTCTTGGGGAACATTCAGGTCTCGCGTGTGGGCATGGCGGAAGGAGCCGAAAGTGTAGCGCCACGGCGGGTTTGCGGCCACTGCGCGCGGGTCCGGAAGGCGCGCCAATGCAGGGCCGCGACCATCGAATAGCTCAGGATCATGAGCAGCAGCCAGGCACCGAGCTTGGACAAGGGCACGGGCTTCCAGCCCTCGCGCTGCGCGGGGTACTGCCAGGCGTGGCTGAAGGTGCCGGCATTTTCGGCCAGCCAGATGAACAAGGCGACGAGGCAAAATCCCAGCAGCAGCGGCATGCGGCGATAGTCGTTGCGCACGCGGAAATGGATCCAGGTGCGGCCGAACATCAGCGCCAGCGCGGCGAATAGCGCCACGCGAAAATCCGGCATGAAGTGATGGGTGAAGAAGTTGACGTAGATAGCGGCCGACACCAGCAGGCATCCTGCCAACGGCGGATGCTGCTCGAAGCGGAACTCGAACAGCCGCCAGGCGCGCGCGATGTAACTGCCGACGCAGGCGTACATGAAGCCGGTGAACAGCGGCACGCCGCCCAGGCGAAACAGCGAAGGCTCCGGATAAACCCACGATCCGACTGCGGTCTTGAAAAGTTCCATCGCCGTCCCGACAACGTGAAACAGCGCGATCGCCAGCGCCTCGCACCGGGTCTCCAGGCGCAGGACGAGCAGAAGGACTTGGATGGTTATCGACGTCAGGGTGAGGAAATCGTAGCGAGCCAGTGGCGCGTTGCGTGGATATCCGTACCAGGTCGCGATCAACAGTCCGACCATGAGGCCGCCGAACAGGCATGCCCAGGCCTGATTGGCGCCGAACCAGAGCAACTCGTGCAGCGCCACGGCGAGACGTCCGCGCCGGCGTGCCCAGTTTGCGACGCGCGCGTCCAGGCGCCACAAGCGCAAATGGACGCTGGCCACAGCATTCGATTCGGACCTGACCCACCGCATGGACCCCATGCGCCGCATGTTCGCGAGGAGGTGCGGCCGATTGCGGCGGAAAACGTGGCGAGCGCAGGCGCGATCGGCGATAATTCGAAATTCGCGTTTGTTTGGCCAGCCGGCGCCCGGCCTCAATCCCTTGCGGGCGATCCAAGCCGCGCATAGACCCCAGCAGTGCAGGCGCCGTTGCCAACCGCGCCAGCAACGTCACGGAGCAATCATGCAATACATCTACACCATGATCGGCGTATCCAAAGTCGTGCCGCCGAAGCGCGAGATCATCAAGGATATCTCGCTCAGTTTCTTCCCCGGCGCCAAGATTGGCCTGCTGGGCCTGAACGGCGCGGGCAAATCGACCGTGCTGCGCATCATGGCCGGGGTTGATACCGAGTTCAACGGCGAGGCACGGCCGCAGCCTGGCATCAAGATCGGCTACCTCGCCCAGGAACCGCAGCTCGATCCGGAAAAAACCGTGCGCGAATCCGTCGAGGAAGGCGTATCGACCATCACCGACGCGCAAAAACAGCTCGATGCCGTGTACGCGGCCTACGCCGAGGAAGGCGCGGATTTCGACAAGCTCGCCGCCGAACAGCAGCGTCTGGAGGCGATCCTCGCCGCGGGCGACGGCCACACGCTGGAGCGCACGCTCGACGTCGCCGCCGACGCGCTGCGCCTGCCACCGTGGGACGCGAAGATTAAGACCCTGTCGGGCGGTGAGAAGCGCCGCGTCGCGTTGTGCCGTCTGTTGCTGTCCAAACCCGACATGCTGCTGCTCGACGAGCCGACCAACCATCTCGACGCCGAATCCGTGGAATGGCTCGAGCATTTCCTGCAGGAGTTCCCCGGCACGGTCGTCGCGGTCACGCATGACCGCTACTTCCTCGACAACGCCGCGGAGTGGATTCTCGAACTCGACCGCGGCCGCGGCATTCCGTGGAAAGGCAATTACTCGTCGTGGCTGGAACAGAAGGACGAACGCCTGAAGCAGGAAGCCTCCAGCGAAAAGGCGCGCCAGAAAGCGATCCAGCGCGAACTGGAATGGGCACGCCAGAACGCCAAGGGCGGCCGCAGCAAGGGCAAGGCGCGCCTGGCGCGCATCGAGGAACTGCAGTCGACCGATTACCAGAAGCGCAACGAGACGAACGAAATCTTCATCCCGCCGGGCGAGCGCCTCGGCGACAACGTGATCGAGTTCAAGGGCGTCTCCAAATCCTTCGGCGACCGCCTGCTGATCGACGACCTGAGCTTCAAGGTTCCGCCGGGAGCGATCGTCGGCATCATCGGCCCCAACGGCGCGGGCAAGTCCACGCTGTTCAAGATGATTACCGGCGTGGAAAAACCCGATAAGGGCGAGATCATCGAAGGCCAGACGGTGAAGATCGCCTACGTGGACCAGAGCCGCGACAAGCTCGATGGCAAGCACAACGTCTTCCAGGAAATCTCCGGCGGCTCGGACATCCTCAACATCAACGGCATCGAGATCCAGTCGCGTGCCTACATCGGCCGCTTCAACTTCAAGGGCTCGGATCAGCAGAAGATCGTCGGCCAGCTCTCCGGCGGCGAACGCGGCCGCCTGCATCTGGCGAAAACGCTGCTGCAGGGCGGCAATGTGCTGCTGTTGGACGAACCGTCGAACGACCTCGACATCGAAACCCTGCGTGCGCTCGA
>DATIVQ010000151.1:0-7135 GCA_035465735.1 Rudaea sp. | reverse complement strand
TTGAGGCTGAGCGTCAGCGGCTTGCGCTGGCGCAACAGCTGCATTTTCACTTCGCTGCCGGCCGGCGCTTCGCGCAGCAGACGCAGCGCGTCTTCCGGGCGCGTCACCTTGTGCCCGGAGATGTCTTGCACGACGTCGCCGGACTTGAGTCCCTTGAATGCGTCCGCGTCGGCGGACAGGACGAGTACGCCCTGATCGGTGCCGAAGTAGCCGCCCAGGTCGGGATCGAGCGCGGCGAGGTTGAGTCCCCACCACGGCGTGAGCAGGCGCAATTCGCGCATGCCCGCGTGTGCATGGTGCATCGCGTCGTGCACCTGCATCTGCACGCGCCGGTCGAAATCCGGCGGCAGCGGGCCGCCCTTGCCGAACGCATCGGAGAAAACAAAGGGCTCGCGGCGTTCGGCCTTGAGCGCGACCTCGCGCGATTTGCCCTCGTGCCGGACGGTCAGTTGCACGGACTGGCCGACCTTCAGATCGTGCAGGGCGTCGCCGGCGTCCTTGCCCGACAGCGCCTTGCCGTCGATCGCGGTGAGCACGTCGCCGTCGTGCACGCCGGCCTTGTCGGCAGGGCCGCCCGGCGTGACCGCGTCCACGCGCAGGCCGTTCTTGTCTGGCGCAAGCACCAGGCCGATCATGCCGCGATCCGGATCGCCGAGGTAGCGGAACGCATAGGCACGCGGACCGACGTCGCCCATTTTCATCGACAGATCGGCCATCTTGCGCGACAGTTCGCGCATCTGCTCGCGCATCTGGTCGAGCTGCCGTTGCGCATCGCCGCGCGCGCTTTCAGCTTGCTTGCGCGCGACTTCGGCATCGGCCCGCGCGGTTTGTGCGGCTGTGCGTGCGCTTTGCGCGACATCGGGTGCCGAACGCTCTGTCGATTTTGGTTCATCGGCGTGCGCGGCGATCGACAACGCGAGCGCTCCGGCCAGGAGTGGATATGTATACAATTTCTTCAGCATGACGTTTCCTCAGTCGATCTGCCAGGACGCGGCCGTGGCGCCGCCCGCCGCGAGGCGGTAGTTGGAATAGCGCAGCGCAGCCAGATCCTCGAGCAGGGCGACGCGTCGTTGCCACAGCGCCTGCGCTTGCACCTGCCGCGGCGCGGCCAGTTCCACGTCGACGAGGCCGAGGAGATTCTCGATCTCGGCCGCGGCGGCCAGGTCTTGGCCTTGCAATGGCGCGGCGTCGCGGCCGGTCTGGCGCAACCAGCGCTCCAGTGACTGCGAGCGCAGCTGCAGTTGCGCCAACTCTGCCGGATTTGCCGCATTTTGCGCATTGTGGATTCTTGCCGTCGCTGTGCCATTCGTGGATGAAGATGCGGCGACGTGCGCAACGGTCGCAGGCCTGGATGCCGGCGGCACGCGCAGGACGACAAAGGCGCCGGCCAGCGCCGCCGCCAGCGCAGTGGGCAGGGCGTAGCGGCGCCAGGCACTGGCGCGTCGCTGTGCCGGGTTCAGTCGCTCACGCAGCAGCGCCCATTCGTCACCCGGCGGCGCGGCCAGCGGCAGGGCGCGCAGGGCTTCGCCCAGTGTCAGGCGATTGGCATCAGACATGGCACAGACTCCGTTTCGGGATCGAGCAACGTGCGCAGGCGTGCCGTGCCGCGTGCGAGTTGGGATTTGGAAAAACTCGTCGACTTGTGCATCGCGGCGGCGATTTCCGGATGCGTACAGCCCTCGACGTGATACAGCCATAGCACGCTGCGCGTGACCGCGGGCAGTTGCGCGAGCGCGCGTTCGAGCGCGCGCGCGTCCGCGTGCGCCCACGGCGCCGGCGCATCGTCGGCGAATGCGTCGGCGTCGACACCGGCCGCTTCCAGGCTCACCATGAAGCGCTCGCCGACGCGCAGTCGCATCAGCGCCTCGTTCATCGCGATCTGACGCAGCCACGCCCAGAACGGCGCCTCGCCGCGAAATTGGCCGATGCGCTGGAACGCCTTGAGCATCGCGTCGTGAAGCGCGTCGCGTGCGGCTTCCGCATCGCCGAGCATGCGAAGGGCGAGCGTATAGACCGGAC
Source organism: Rudaea sp. (assembly GCA_035465735.1). GTDB lineage: Bacteria > Pseudomonadota > Gammaproteobacteria > Xanthomonadales > Rhodanobacteraceae > Rudaea. Next base: position 5,116 of record DATIVQ010000151.1, on the reverse strand, counting down.
GTTCGAAGCGTCGGTAGATCTGCTCGAACGCCATCGAGTCGCCGGATTTGACGCGCTCGATCAGCGCGGCTGGCAGGTCGATCTGGAAAATGGATGCGCTCACCATTTCCATTTTGATGCACGAGCGCGAAGAAAGGTCGCAGCGCCTTTGGCAAGGCGTTCGTGCCACTGTCCGCGCCCTGTCCGCGGACACTTTTCCTCAAGTGTTCGAACGCGCAACTATTTGATTAAGAAACATTTTGTTGCATCGGCACGGATGGCATAGCGCTTGCTCTAGTCGTGTCGACGCCGCGCATTGCGGCCTTGGATCCGGCATCGACGACAATGGCCATCAAGGACACCTCCTCTCAGGACCGAGTGATCGCGCCGCAAGTGAACGGCAAGCGCCGCGCCGTGCAGATTGGCGCCGCCGCTGTTGCCGTCGTGTTGTTCGCGTGGATTGCGCCCCCGGCGTGGCGCTTGTTCTCGGCCGGGCGCTCGGTGAGCGCGGCACGCCTGCAGATCGCCAGCGTCGAACGCGGTCCGTTCGTGCGCGACATCGCCGCCGAAGGCAGCGTCGTTGCCGCGGTGAGCCCCACGCTGTACGCCTCCGCGCCGGGCGCGGTCGTGCTCAAGGTGCACGCGGGCGACGCGGTGACCAAGGGCGAGATCATCGCAGTCATCGACAGCCCCGAATTGACCAACAAGCTGGCGCAGGAACAGTCCAACGCCGATGCACTGAACGTCGACTACAAGCGCGCGCAGATCGATTCGCGCAAGCAGCACCTCGAATTGCAGAAGACGCTGGACAACGCCGTCATCGACGCGAAAAGCGCGCAGACCGACCTCGAACGCAACCAGAAGGCGTTTGCGCAGGGTGCCGTGCCGCAGATGCAGGTGGCGCATGCGCAGGACGCGTTGGACAAGGCGCAGGTCGCGCTCAGGCACGCGCAGCAAGACATGGGCCTGGACAACGACAGCCTGCACTTCAACGTCGAGTCGAAGAAGCTCGCCTGGGAGCGTCAGGTGCTGTTCGTGAAGGACCTGCAGCGCCAGGTCGACGATTTGAACGTGCGCTCGCCGGTGAACGGGCAGGTCGGCCAGTTGTTCATCGCGCCGAGCGCAACCGTGGCCAAGGACGCGAAGCTGCTCAGCGTGGTCGATCTGTCCGCGCTGGAAGTGGAAGTGAAGGTGCCGGAAAGCTTCGCCCGCGATCTCGCCATCGGCATGGGTGCGCAGATCACCGGCAACGGTAGTCAGTGGCCGGGCACCGTCGGCGCGATCTCGCCGGAAGTGGTCAATGGCGAAGTCGCCGCGCGCGTGCGCTTCAGCGGCGACCAGCCGGCGAACCTGCGCCAGAACCAGCGCCTGTCTGTGCGCATCGTGCTCGACCAGCGCGACGACGCGCTCACCGTGACGCGCGGTTCGTTCGTCGACGAATCCGGCGGCCGCTACGCCTATGTGGTACGTGACGGCATCGCGGTGAAGACGCCGGTGCGCCTGGGCGTGAGTTCCATCGACAAGGTGGAAATCCTCGGCGGCCTGAAAGTCGGCGACCGCGTCGTGATCTCCGGCACCAGCAATTTCAACGGCGCCGACCGCGCCGCGATAAGCCAGTAGTGACGAAAGTCATTGCGACCGGATTCGAAGAACCTGCATCCCTATCACCAACTCAATTACAAAGGAATTCCATCATGCTGACGATGACTCACCTGGCCAAGGTCTACCGCACGGAATTGGTGGAAACCTACGCCCTGCGCGATTTCAACATCGACGTGAAGGAAGGCGAGTTCGTCGCCGTGACCGGGCCTTCGGGTTCGGGCAAGACCACGTTCCTGACCATCGCCGGCCTGCTCGAGACCTTCTCGGGCGGCGAATACCACCTCGACGGCATCGAGGTCAGCAAGCTCGACGACAACGCGCGCTCGAAGATCCGCAACGAGAAGATCGGCTTCATCTTCCAGGCCTTCAATCTCATCCCCGACCTTAACGTGTTCGACAACGTCGACGTGCCGTTGCGCTATCGCGGCATGAAGGCCGACGAGCGGCGCCGCCGCATCATGGATTCGCTCGAGCGCGTGGGCCTTGCCGCCCGCGCCAAGCACTATCCGGCCGAGCTCTCCGGCGGCCAGCAGCAACGGGTCGCCATCGCCCGCGCGCTGGCCGGCAGTCCGCGCCTGCTGCTCGCCGACGAGCCGACCGGCAACCTCGACACGCAGATGGCGCGCGGCGTGATGGAACTGCTCGAGGAAATCCACCGCGGCGGCGCGACCATCGTCATGGTCACGCACGATCCGGAACTCGCCGCGCGCGCGCAGCGCAACGTCCACATCATCGACGGCCAGGTCGTCGACATCGCCGAAGAGCCGCGCTTCCATGCGCATGCCGCCAAAGCGGCGCACGGCTGACAACCCGTTTAAGAGGAGAGCCATCATGAGTGCACACAAATACCTGATCGCCTTGACCATCGCCGTGTTGATCACCGCGGGGGAATTCGTTGGCCTGAGCGTGCTTGCCGACGGCGCCAGCCGAACCGCGCGGCAGGCCTTTGTCGAACCGGGGACAGTGATTCCGATGCTGCCGGTCATCACCGTGCGCCCGACGCATGAGGAAGTGCGCGCCGCCTTCGCCAACGCCACGCTCGTCAGCACCGCGCATCCGGATTACTCCATGCCGTTCTATTCGTTCGCGACCAAACCGGTTGCCGCCAACAAGGGCTGAATCATGTTCGCCTATTACCTTGATCTGGCCTTGCGCAGCCTGCGGCGCAGCCCGGGCCTCACCGTCTTGATGGTGTTGACGATCGCATTCGGCGTCGGCGCCTCGATGACCGCCTGGTCGGTGTTCCGTGCGGTGTCGGGCGACCCGATTCCTTGGAAATCGGCGCAGCTTTACGTGCCGCAGATCGACATGTGGGGGCCGCAGGGCCTTGCCCGTAGTCCCGACGCGGACAAGGGCCCACCCGACGCACTCGATTACGGCGACGCCATGGCGCTGATGCGCGATCATCGCGCGAAGTTCCAGTCGGCGATGTACCAGATCGGCCCGGCAGTGGTGCCGGCCGATGCCGCCAAGCATCCGATCGAGAGCGGCGGGCACGCCGTGTACAGCGAGTTTTTCCCGATGCTGGACGTGCCGTTCCATTACGGCAGCGGGTGGAGCGCGGCGGACGACGAGCATCGCGCCCAGGTCGTGGTCATCAGCAGCAAGCTCAACGCCCGGCTGTTCGACGGCGGCGACAGCGTGGGCAAGATGCTGAACGTCGATGGGCGTGATTACCGCATCGTTGGGGTAGTCGGCAACTGGAACCCGCAGCCGCGCTTCTACGACGTGGTCAACACCGGAGGCTTCGCGCGTGACAGCGAAGACTTGTTCATGCCGTTCACCACGGCCATCGCGGCCGGTCTGCCGAACAACGGCAACACCAACTGCAACGTCGTTCCGGAGTCCGGTTTCGAGGGCCTGCAGCGGTCCACCTGCATCTGGATCGCGTACATGGCGCAACTCGACGACGCGACGGCCGTCGGCGCCTATCGAAATTACCTGGAAGGCTTCGCGCGCGCGCGTTATCCGAACTGGGCGCCGAACGTGCGCCTGCGCAACCTGCCGGATTGGCTCGATCACTTGCACGTGGTGCCGAGCGACACCAAGGTATCGCTGCTGATCGCGCTGGGCCTGCTGATCGTATGCCTGGTCAACACCGCCGGCCTGTTGCTGGCCAAGTTCCTGCGGCGCTCGTCCGAGATCGGCGTGCGCCGCGCGCTCGGCGCGCCGCGCCTGGCGATCTATGCGCAATTCCTGACCGAGGGCGCGGTGATCGGCCTGGCCGGCGGCGTGCTCGGCCTGGTCCTGACCGGCATCGGCGTCGCCGGCGTCGGCCTGGTGATGCCGGAGGACATCGCCAATCTGGCGCATCTGGATGTGTCGCTGCTTGCGACCACGCTCGCGGTGTCCGTGCTCGCGAGCCTGCTGGCGGCACTGTACCCGACGTTCCGCGCCGCGCGCGTGGTGCCGGCGTGGCAATTGAAGTCGAACTGAGGACGCGAACATGACCCTGCATCCCATGCTTGCCGCATTGCGCCGCCACAAGGCCGGCGTCGTCCTGATCGCCCTGCAGATCGCGCTGACCCTGGCAATCGTGTGCAATGCGATCTTCATCATCGGCAGCCGCATCGAGCGCATTCATCGCCCGACCGGACTGGACGAAAACAACCTGTTCATGGTCGCGCAGCAATGGGTCGGCGCACCGGGCGGCGACGACGAGGCATCGACCGACAAGCTCGATTCGATGCAATTGGCCGACGTGGCCATCCTGCGCAACCTGCCCGACGTGCAATCGGTCGCGGCGATCAATTCGCTGCCGCTGAACAACAACACCTGGAGCGGCGGCGCCAGCACCAGGCCCGACGAAAAGCATGAACCGGCCCACGTCGCCTATTATTTCGGCGGCAACGATCTGCTCAAGACCTTGGGTGTGCACCTCGTTGCCGGGCGCGACTTCACCGATGACGAAGTGGGCCATCGCGCTTTCCGTGCGCCGAACAAGGCGACCGTCGCGATCATCTCGCGGTCCTTGGCCGACAAGCTGTTCCCGAACCACGACGCGCTCGGCAAGACGGTTTATTTCGACGGCGGCAGCACGCCGACCACGATCATCGGCCTGGTCGAGCGCCTGCAGGCGCCGACGGTCGACACCTGGGCCAACGAATTCGCCTGGAACACGGCGCTGATCCCGGTGCGCCTGGATGCCACCTATGCAAACTACGCCGTGCGTGCCAAGCCCGGACGCCTGGAGGCGGCGATGCAGGCGGCCACGGCGGCGTTGTACAAGGCCAACCCGATGCGCGTGTTCTTCTTCGACGGCCAGGGCACGCGTGCGTTCTCCGATATCCGCGCCCGGACCTATCGCGCTGACCGCGGCATGGCAATCCTGATGGGCGTGATCTGCCTGATCCTGCTCGCAGTCACCGGCGCCGGCATCGTCGGCCTTACCAGTTTCTGGGTCGGCCAGCGCCACAAGCAGATCGGCGTGCGCCGCGCCCTCGGTGCGCGCAAGCTCGACATCCTGCGCTATTTCCAGGCCGAGAACCTGCTCATCGCCGGCGGCGGCGCGCTCGCCGGCATCGTGCTCGCGATC
>DATIVQ010000150.1:0-2149 GCA_035465735.1 Rudaea sp. | reverse complement strand
TTGTCAGCGCCGCGGTGATTGTTTCCGGCAGGCATTTCGCGCTAGACCGGCAAGGTACTAGGGACCGTTTCGATCCCCCGCTTCGGCGCACGTCCCGTGGGCCTTAAGCATTGACGCCACTTCAGAAGCGGCGCCTGTTTTGCGATTCCGTAGCGGTCGTAGCAGTGGCCGCGCGTCCGGATGAGTTACATGAATTCTTGCCGCCCGCTGCGGGCGACGGCGCGCATTATCGCATATCGAATCGAGTTGTCACTCTATTTCGCCCGGCTTCCTGAACGAATCCGGAATGGCAAATGTTAAGAATTCATCGTCCGCGCAAATGTGCACAAGACACAAAATGCCTCAAAAAAACATTGGAAACAATGTGGAAAATGCAGCAAACGGCTCAATTGTAACCGATGAAATTCTTCAGTATCTGCTCGTCGCCGGCGTACTCCTTGGCCGTGGCCGGCACGAACTTGGTCACGCCCAGCTCGAACAGGAGCTTCGAGGCATCCGCATCGGTGTCGAGCTTGAGCAGGGCGTCCTTGACCTTTTCGCGCAAGTCGGCGGGAACGTCGGGCGAAGCGGTGATGCATTGGCCGGGAAACTCGCGCGAGGTCTTGACCGGAGTCAGATTGGGATATTGATCCTTGAGCCATGTTGGGATCATCGCCGCATCCGCCTCGCCGGCGAACACCCGGTCGGTGGCGTCGCGCCACGACGTGGCCGTGGTGGCGATATCCGGCTGCAGGATGGGATTAGGGTAGAAGCCGAGCAGCAAGGCGTAGCCGAGGCTTGGCGAACCCATCGTGACGATCGTGTGGCCAACCAGGCCCTGCACGCCCTTGTTGCCGATGTCGATGTTGGAGACCAGGGTGTAGCTGGTCGGCTCTGCCGTGTGCACGAGCGGCTCGAAGTGCCGCTTTTCGATGCGGTAATCGGCAATATGCGCCTCGTCGAATGCGAAATCGGTCTTGACGGAACTCTGGATGTCGCGCCAGTAAAAATGGTAGTTGCGCGTCGTCACCAGGGTGAAATGCTGGCCGGTCGCCTTGTTCAGGTAAGTCATCAGCGGCGCATAGATTTCGGCAACGCGATCGGCCGGATACGCCGGTTCGATGCGGAAGGTGTAATCCGCCGCCGATGCCGTGCCCGCGATGCCGATGCCGATCGCAAGCGCCAACGTCAATGCCAGCCGATGTGGAATGTTCCCGTGCTGCTTGCGCATGATCGCCCCTCCGATTTCTGCGATGGATTTGGTTTAGCACGAACCGGAGGCAAACGCGATACGCAGCGCAATACAAACGGTTCAAACATAGTGTTCAACGACGTCGATCGCACAATCCGGCGCGGATTCCACTTCCAGTGCCGCATGGACCGTCGCTACGGTCAGGCTCGCCAGGGCTTCGACGCATCCGGTGTCGATGTCGCGGGCGGCTGTCACGATGGCGCCGGCCTCGGCACCGTCGGGGCCGCGCAGGGTGGTGGTGGGCGGAAAGACCGCCTTACCGGGCCAGCGCAGCCGGTACAGCGAACGCTTGATGCCGCCCTTGAAATGCAGGCGCGCCATGATTTCCTGGCCGGGATAGCAGCCCTTGCCAACGTTCACTGCGCCAAGCCGGTCCAAACCGATCCATTGCGGCAGCAGTCGGTCGCGCAACTCGGCGCCGATTTCCGGCAGACCGGCGCGGATGTCGTTCAGGCGCCAGCGTTCCAGAGCGGCTCCGTCGTCGGTGGACGGTTTGACGGCACCGAGCAGCAACCAGCGTGGCGGATCGTACGCAATGGCAAAAGAGGTGGTACCGGCGTGGCCGGCGATTGCGAATGCTTCTGGCAGCGCGCCGGCAATTGCCGCGGCTTCGGCAGCATCCGCGCCGGCCACGAGACATTTGTCGTTCGCCACGCGCAATCGCACTTTCGCGCGGAAGACGTAACGGTTCAGTTCGACGCACAGCCATTCCGCCTCGCCGCCGCGCAAGATCAGGACGATGTTATGCGCGTCATGACGAAGCAGATGGAAACAGGCGCGCACGCGGCCCTGCGGCGACAGCCAGGCATTCCATTGCCAGTGTCCATCGGACAGCGCGAGCACGTCGTTGCAGAACTGCGCATGGGCGAACGCGGCAGCGTCCGCTCCGGTTATTTCAAGCACTTGCGTTGGCAGACT
>DATIVQ010000149.1:0-3973 GCA_035465735.1 Rudaea sp. | reverse complement strand
ATACGCGGCCAAGCTCGGCATGACCGGCACGCATTTCGTCAACGCCACCGGGCTGCCGGACCCGAACCACTATTCCACCGCACACGACATCGCCGTGCTGGCGCGCCACGTCATCCACGACTATCCGAACGAATACAAGATATATGCGATCAAGGAATTCGAGTGGAACGGCATCATCCAGCACAACCGCAATGCCCTGCTGTGGCGCGATGCCAGCGTGGACGGCCTTAAGACCGGCCACACCAAGGAAGCCGGTTTCTGCCTGACCACATCGGCCAAGCGCGGCGACCAGCGCCTGATCGCGGTGGTCATGGGCACGCCCAGCGACAAGCAGCGTGCGGACGACAACCAAGCCCTGCTCAATTACGGTTTCCGGTTCTTCGAAACGCACAAGCTCTACGCCGCGGACAAGCCGCTGGCCACGCCGGAATTGTGGAAGGGGGCGCAGAACACCTTGCCCCTCGGCGTCGCCGAGGAAGTGCTCGTGACCTTGCCGCGCGGCCGCTACAACGACCTCAAGGCGAGCCTGAAGCTGCCCGGGCGCCTGATCGCGCCGTACAAGAAGGGCCAGCCGGTCGGCACGCTCTCCGTGGCACTGGACGGCAAGACCCTGCTCGAACGCCCGCTCGTCGCACTCGCCGACGCGCCGGAAGCCGGCTTCTTCGGACGCTTGTCGGACAGCATCTGGCTGTGGTTCAAGGGCGATCAGAAAGTGGAAATTTCTTCCACACCGAATACGCAATGAGATCGGCCCAGTGAAATCGACGCAATGAAGTCCCTGGACGACATCGCCCCGCAGAATCCCGGACAGGGCTTCCAGTTTCCCGGCGCTTTCGAAGTGACGGCAATGGGGCGTGCCGGCGTGGCACTGGAACGACGCGTGCCGGAAATCGTTGCCGCGCTCGGGCTGTCGGTGATCGACGGCAGCCTGCGCGTGCGGCCGTCGGCGGAAGGCAATTACGTTGCGGTAAGCGTCACGTTCACGTGTCCCGCGCGCGATAAATACGATGCCGTGCATGCCGCGCTGCGCGCCGACCCGGATATCCGCTGGACGCTGTGACGCCGTGACTGAACTGCTCGTCCGCCGCTTGCCCGGCCTGTCGCCCTACGAACCGGTGTGGCGGGCGATGCAGGCGTTCACCGACGCGCGCATGCCGGATACGGCCGACGAATTGTGGGTCGTCGAACACGAACCGGTGTTCACCCTTGGCCAGGCCGGCAAGTGGGAGCACGTGCTCGCACCAGGCTCCATTCCGGTGCTGCCGGTCGACCGCGGTGGCCAAGTGACGTATCACGGTCCCGGCCAGATCGTGGCCTATCCGCTCATCGACCTGCGCCGCGCCGGCATCGGCGTGCGTGCGTACGTGCAGCGCATCGAGCAGGCCGTGATCGACACCCTTGCCGAATGGAACATCGTCGCGGCGCGCCGCGACGGCGCGCCGGGCGTCTACGTGAATGGCGCCAAGATCGCCGCACTCGGCATCCGCGTGCGCCGCGGCTGCACCTTTCACGGCCTCGCCTTCAACGTGGACATGGACCTGAAACCCTTTCACCGCATCAATCCCTGCGGTTTTCAGGGCTTGCAGGTCACCCAGGTGCTAGACTTGGGTGGCCCGTCGCGGCTGGCTGACGTGGAATCCGTCCTGGTGTCCGAACTGGCGCGCCAATTCGGCTTGGAAGCGATCCCGGCCGACCCCATCCTGACTTCTGGCGCTGGCGCTGTTTCCGCAAGCCGCGCTAACGTGACTGCATGAGCATAGAAAAGACCATGAGCAACACCCCCGTCCTCCGCCATCTGGGCTGGATTGCCCTCGCCTTTGCGGCGGTCGCCGCCGCCAAACCGGCGCCAGCGCCGCGCGACGTCGCGCTCAAACCGACTTCCGAACAGGCGCAGGCGGCGCTGCTGGCCACGCGTTTCCTGACTCGCTTCCATTACAAGGCCGAGCCGCTGGACGCGGCGATGTCGCAGAAGATCTTCGACCGCTATTTCGATTCCCTCGACGGCGACCGCCTGTTCTTCGTGCAGGCCGACATCGACCGCTTCGCGCCGGAACGCGACAAGCTTGGCGACGACATCTACGACGAAAACCTGTCGGTGCCGTTCGCGATCTTCAACCTGTACGAGCAACGCGTGGCCGAGCGCACCGCGTACGCGCGCGGGCTGCTCAAGAAGGGTTTCGATTTCGACAAGGACGAAAGCTACGTCTACCAGCGCGACAAGGCGCCGTGGGCCAAGTCCGCTGCCGAGCTCGACGACCTGTGGCGCAAGCGCGTCAAGAATGACTGGCTGCGTCTGAAGCTTGCGGGACAAGACGCCACGAAAATTCGTGAGACGCTGGACAAGCGCTACGCCAACTATCTGGATCGCATTCGCCAGATCGATTCCGAAGACGTGTTCCAGACCTTCATGAACGCGTACGCGCTGTCGATCGATCCGCACACGAATTATCTGGGCCCGCGCGCGAGCGAGAATTTCGACATCGCGATGAAGCTCTCGCTGGAGGGCATCGGCGCGGTGCTGCAGGGCCGCGACGACTACACCACGATTCGCGAGATCGTGCCGGGTGGCCCCGCCGCGCTGTCGGGCAAGTTCAAGGTCGGCGACCGCATCATCGGCGTCGGCCAGGGCGCAAGCGGCGCGATCACCGACGTGGTCGGCTGGCGCGTGGACGACGTGGTTGACCTGATCCGCGGCCCGAAGGACACCACGGTGCGCCTGGAGGTACTGCCTGCCGATGCCGGCCCGGATGGCCAGCACGAACTTGTCGCCCTCGTGCGCAAGAAGGTCAATATCGAGGAACAGGCGGCCAAGAGTTCGGTGATCGACATCAAGGACGGCGACAAGGTGCGCAAGGTGGGTGTCATCACCCTGCCGACCTTCTACGAGGATTTCGACGCGCGCCGGCGCGGCGACAAGAATTATCGCAGCGCCACCCGCGACGTCGCCAGGCTGCTCGATGGCCTCAAGGCACAACACGTCGATGCGGTGCTGATGGACCTGCGCAACAACGGCGGCGGATCGCTGTCCGAGGCCATCGACCTGACCGGCCTGTTCGTCGGCAAGGGTCCGGTCGTGCAGGTGCGCAATGCGGGCGGACGCATCGAAGTCGGCCGCAATACGCACGAAGACATGGCCTGGAACGGCCCGTTCGGCGTGCTCGTCAACCGCAATTCCGCCTCGGCGTCCGAAATCTTCGCCGGTGCGATCCAGGATTACGGCCGCGGCCTGATCATCGGCGAACAGACCTACGGCAAGGGCACGGTGCAGAACCTGGTCGATCTCGACCAGATGTCGCAGAGCGAGAAGCCGGCGTTCGGCGAGCTGAAGATGACGATCCAGCAATTCTTCCGTGTCGACGGCGCCTCGACCCAGTTGCACGGGGTCACGCCCGACATCGCGTTTCCGGTCACCGGCGATTTCGCGCAGAACGGCGAATCGACGAACAAGAACGCGCTGCCGTGGGCGTCGATCGCGGCGACCGACTACACGCCGACTTCGGACCTGAAGTCCGTCCTGCCGATGCTCAAGTCGATGCACGACGCGCGCGTGGCCAAGGAAAAGCCGTGGCTGGCCTACGAGGCGGACGTGGCGGATTTTCGCAAGCTGCGTGCGGAGACGACGATTTCACTCAACGAAAAAGTGCGTCGCGCCGAGCGCGACGAGCAGGAAAAGAATCGCCTCGAACGCCACCCGGACTTGGCGGAAGCGAGCAAGCCCAAGTCCGCCGCCGACTTGCAAACACTGATATCCGCGCACAACGCGCATGACAATTTGATCGAGCACGGGCTGAACGGCGGCAGGAGCGACGGCGAGGCCAAGACCAAGGCCAAGCCCGATCCGCAGGCGGACGACGGCCTGCAGGCGGACGAACGCAGCATCCAGGCCGATCTCGCCGACGAGAAGGCGCGCAAGGCGGAGAAGGACGTTGTCCTGCACGAGGCAGCGAACATTCTCACCGACGAGGTGAACTTG
>DATIVQ010000148.1:0-2206 GCA_035465735.1 Rudaea sp. | reverse complement strand
TGCGCGGTCGCCGCCGGCGGCAGGCGCGTGCCTTCGACCTGCGAGAAATTCACGCCGCCCTGCTCGAACACGGCGCCGTCCTTGAGCACGCGCGTGCGTCCACCGCCGCGCAGATCGGTGCCGGTGTGCGGGCGCGTCCACGCGTCTTCTACAAAACGTGCGCCGCCATCTACCGCTTCGAGCGCCGCGCAGATGCGATCCTGCAGATCGCGCAGGTAGGCTTCGACCTCGGCGACGCGTTCACGCATCGGCGCCTCAGCTGCCGAGCAGCATCAGGTTGCCCTGGATGTCGTTGACCAGGTTCTCGATCCAGCTCAGGTAGTTCTTGTGGATGTAGGGCGTGCCGTTCTTCACCTCGTACTTGAGGTTCGTGCTGTCGACATACTTGATCTGTACGTGCGTGGTGTCGTAGTCGATGACGATGCGCGCGATGTGGTCGCGCAGGTGCAAGGTGGAGTCGACCTCGCCGGCCTTCACCGCCGTGATTGTCCACCCGCGGTGCACGAGAGCCATCTTGATCGACTTGAGCACATTGTCCGCGCTGATCTTGGAAGTGATCGCGATCGGCGGCGGATTGACCAGCGGAGCCTGGCGGAACGCCATTGTCAGCACGGTGAACGGCAGCAGCAAAAGCGCAAAACGCAAACGCGACATCGCAATCTCCTTGTCCGATGAAGGAACGCCGCAGTCCGCGGCGCGGCAATGGTAACAAACATGCGCATTGCGGGCGCCTCGCGTCGGAATCTATACTCGCCGCCCGTTTTTGCACGCGTGTCCGCACTTGTCGTCTCGCATTTCGCCGCTCGCCGTCACCGCCCACACCGTCACCTGCGCTGCCGGCCGCGGCCGGGATGCGCTGGCAAGCGCATTGGCGACGCGCAGGTCGGGCCTGCGCGAAAACGACCTTGCCGACTGGCCGCTGCCGTGCTGGATCGGCCGCGTCGCCGGCCTCGAGGAGGCGCCGCTGCCGCCGGCGTGGACGGAGTGGGAATCGCGCAACCATCGCCTCGCCTGGATGGCGTTAAACGAGGACGGCTTCCGCACACACGCGCTCGCCGCGATCGAGCGCCACGGGGCGTCGCGCGTGGCGCTGATCCTCGGCACCTCGACCTCGAGCATCGGCGAAACCGAACGCGTCTACCGCGAACTCGGCGCGGACGGGCAGTTCACCCCGGCACAGCGTGGACGCCGCGTGCACGAGACGCATGCGCTCGCCGCCTTCGTGCAGCAGGCATTAGGGCTGGAAGGCCCGTGCCTGACCATCGCCACGGCGTGTTCGTCCAGCGCCAAGGTCTTCGCCAGCGCGCAACGCCTGATCCATGCAGGACTGGCCGATGCTGCCATCGTCGGCGGCACGGACACACTGTGCGGCAGCGTGTTGCATGGATTCAATGCGCTGGAACTGGTCTCGCGCGAACCGTGCCGGCCGTTCGACGTCGCGCGCAACGGGCTGTCGCTGGGAGAAGCGGCCGGGTTCGCGTTGCTTGAAAGTATAACTGTGGACAAATCCTCACCGCGCCTTATCGGTTATGGCGAATCGGCCGACGCGCATCACATGTCGGCACCGCATCCGCAGGGACTCGGCGCCGAATACGCGATGCGCGAGGCGCTGGCGCGCGCTGGCGTTGCGTCGGACGAGGTTGACTACATCAACCTGCACGGCACGGCGAGCCGGCAAAACGACGAAGTGGAAGCAATGTTGGTTGCGCGCCTGTTTCCGGCGTCCGTTCACGCGAGCTCGACCAAGGGCTGGACTGGGCACACGCTCGGCGCAGCCGGCATTGTCGAAGCGGTGGTGGCGATGCTCGCGATCGAACGCGGCTTCGCGCCCGGCATGCTGAATACGCAGAACCTCGATCCGGCCTGCGGCGCGCAGATCCGCATCGACAACGCGCAGCGCTGCGTGCGCGTGGCGCTGTCCAACTCATTTGGCTTTGGCGGCAACAACTGCTGCCTCGCGTTCGCGGCGGGTGCGGCATGAATGCGGCGCTGGAAATCGGCATCGAAGGCATCGGCGTGTGGGCGCGGGACCTGCCGGACTGGCAGGTTGCACGCGGTATATTTATGGACAATGCAGCAGTGGCCACGATACCGGCGGCACGCCCGCCCGCGACCGCGCTCGCGCCAGGCGAACGCCGGCGTGCGCCGGAATCGGTGCTGATTGCCGTCGAGGCTGCGCAGCAGGCTTGTGCGATGGCGGATCGCG
>DATIVQ010000147.1:0-9430 GCA_035465735.1 Rudaea sp. | reverse complement strand
CCTGCGCCTGCGCGCAGCGCGGACACGCGCGCGCGTGCTGCACGAATTCCGCTGCGCTCGAATGCGGATGGATGTTCAGTTCGCGGCGGAATTCAAGACAATTCATGTAACTGCGCTTCTTTGACATCGCCGGCGAGCATGCCTTTCAGCTTTTGCCGCGCGCGGAACACCTGGGTCATCACCGCGGCCGGCGTGATGTCCAGCTCGCGCGCGATCTCCTCGCAGGAAAACCCGCCGAGCACCTGCATCAGCAGCGGCTCGCGGTACTTGGCATCCAGCCGTTGCATCGCGGCGCGGATCACGCCTTCCTCGCCGGCCGCTTCCGGCGTGTGCGCCTCGCGCTCGTCGGCCACCTCGATCTCGTCCACGTCGGCGAACTGCGGCGTCTTGCGTTCGTACAAACGCGCATGTTCGCGGCGCAGGATCGTGATCAACCAGGCCTTGGCCGATCCCGTGTCGCGCAACGCATCCAGCGAGCGCCACGCGCGCAGGAAGGTTTCCTGCACAAGGTCGTGCGCGAGCGCTTCCTCGCCGCACAGCCAGTAACCGTAGCGGTACAGGTCGCCGGACAGGCTGCGCACCAGCGCGTCGAATTGCCGCTGCTTGCTGCTCACATCCGATTTAGACCCGTCGGTAGCCATCGATCTTTCAGCGGATGCGCTCAAGGATGCCCTCGAGCTCGTCCAGGCTATGGTAGGCGATGACGAGCTTGCCGCGTCCGCCACGACCATGCTGGACGCTGACCTTCGCGGCGAGTTTTTCCGCGAGTTCGCGTTCCAGGGCGACGATGTCGGCATCGCGCGCCGGTGCGGATTTCGCCTTGGCCTTCCCCTTGGGTTCGGTCTGGGCGCGGCGCACGGCTTCCTCGAGCTCGCGCACGCTCCAGCCGCGTTCGGCGGTCTGCCTGGCCAGTTGCGCGGCCAGTTTCGGTTCCAGCGTGATCAGGGCACGGGCATGGCCCATGTCGATCTTGCGTTCGGCCAGCAGTTGCTTGACCGGCTCGGGCAAGGTCAGCAGGCGCAGCAGGTTTGCCACCGCGGCGCGCGAGCGGCCGATCTTGTCAGCGGCCGCTTCTTGCGTGAACTTGAACTCGGCCATGAGCTGCTTGAGCGACTGCGCCACTTCGAGTGGCGCCAAATCCTCGCGCTGGATATTTTCGACCAGCGCGATCAGGGCGACCTGCGGATCGGTCAGCTCGCGCACGAGCGCAGGAATTTCGGTCAGGCCTGCCTGTTGCGCGGCGCGCCAGCGCCGCTCGCCGCCGATGATCTCGAACTTCTGCGCGCCGACCGCGCGCACCAGGATCGGATCGAGTACGCCGTGTTCGCGGATCGAGGCGACCAGCTCGCTCAGCGGCTCTTCGTCGAAGGCTTTGCGCGGCTGATATTTGCCGGGCTGCAAGCTGCCGACCTTGATCAGCCGGTACGCGCCCTCGCTTTCCGCCACCTCGGATTCGGGCACACCCAGCAGGACATCCAGATCGCGCGCGCCCAGACCGCGCCGTTTCGCTGCAGACATTCTCGTTCCTTCAGTTCACGTGCGCGGTGCCGACATGCGGCGCGGCACCGCCGCGCTCGCGCCGGATCATTTCGCCGGCGAGGCCCAGGTACGCGATTGCGCCGCGCGATTCGCGGTCGTACAGGTTGATCGGCTGGCCGTGGCTCGGCGCCTCGGCCAGGCGGATATTGCGCGGGATGATCGAACGCAGCAGCTTGTCGCCGAAGTGCTTGGTCAACTGCGCCGAGACGTCGTTCGCGAGATTGTTGCGCACGTCATACATGGTGCGCAGCAGGCCTTCGATCTCCAGGTGCGGATTCAGGCGCGCGCGCACCGCTTTGATCGTCTCGAGCAGGCTGGTCAGTCCCTCCAGCGCGAAATATTCGCACTGGATCGGGATCAGCACGCTGTGCGCCGCAGTGAAGGCATTGATCGTGAGCAGATGCAGCGACGGCGGACAGTCGATCAGCACCGTGTGGTAACGCTCGCCGAGCTTGGCGATCTGCTCCTTCAGGCGCGATTCGCGCGCCAATGCGTCCATCAACTTCAGTTCAGCCGCTGTCAAGTCGCGGTTGCCGGGCAACAGGTCGAAGCCGGCCGGCGTCGGCACGATCGCCGACTCGATGCTGGCTTCTTCCAACAGCACTTCGCAACCGCTCGGCTTTGCGATGCGTTTGTCGATGCCGGAGGCCATCGTCGCGTTGCCCTGCGGATCGAGGTCGATCAGCAGGATCTTGCGCCGAGTCTCGGCTAGCGCGGCGGCGAGATTTACTGCCGTCGTCGTCTTGCCGACGCCGCCTTTCTGATTGGCGATGGCTACGACTCTGGTCATGCCGCCCGCTCCTGTGCCTTCGTTCTCTTGATTATCGCCACCCTGCGTGCGGCGCCCAAGCCCGGCACGTTGAGTGACACCACGTCGGCAACGGCAAATCCCGCCGGCACGCCGAGGATTTCGTCCTTGGTCAACTGGCCTTTCAATGCCAGCCAGATTCCGCCCGGCGCCAGCAGATGCCCGCCCATGCGCAACATGTCGCCAAGCGTGGCGAACGCGCGCGCAGTGATGCAGTCGTACTGTCCACGCGCGTTTTCCACCCGCGTCTGCTCCACGCGCACATTCTCAAGTCCCAGCGTGCGCACCGCTTCGCGCAGGAAACGCACCTTCTTGCCATTGCTGTCGATCAGCACATGTTGACGCTCGGGCGCGAGGATCGCCAGCGGAATTCCGGGCAAGCCGGCACCGGTGCCCAGGTCCGCGAGGCTATCGCCGCGCACCAGCCTGGCCACGGCCAGCGAATCCAGCAGATGCCGCGTGATCATGTCCTGCGGCAGGCGCACGGCGGTGAGGTTGTATGCCGCGTTCCAGCGCACCAGCAATTCGACGTAATCGAGCAGGCGCTCGACCGCCTCCGCGCCGGGCGCCAGGCCCAGTTCGGCAAGCCCCGCCTGCAGGCGGGCATAGTGGCTGGCGCGGTCGGTCGCAGTCATAGGGTCCCGCGCGCGCAGCGCAGGGCCGGCAAGTATCCGAGGGATGGCCGGCTAGCGCAACTGTGCGGCGGTCTTTAGCCGAGCTGGACGCGCGTGACCAAGACGCCGCGCGGATTCAGTTCGCGATTGAGCTCAGCCTTCAGGAAGGCTGCGCGCGCCGCGGCATCGTCCGCGCCTTGCGTGGCCAGTGCCGGCATGTGCGTGCTGCGCACGAGATCGGCGATGCCGTCGATCACGGCGTCGGCGCGTTTGGCATCCAGCACTTGAAAATACACGCGGCCGCTCGTACTGCCCTGGGTCGCGGGCAGGGTGAGGTCGACGACATTGCCGACGAGGCGGATCTTGTGCGCCACGCGTTCGACCAGCGGCAACACCACGTGCACGCCGGCGCCGACGGCGCGCAGATGACCGTCGACGCGACGCAAGGTGTAGGCGTGACCTTCCGGAATCCGTCGCACGAAAATCAGCAACGCGGTGGCAAGGCCGCAGAGCAGGGTCAACAACAGCATCGGGGTTGGCATTTTTATTTCCTCTTTATCAAGAGGTTATCGAGCATTATTCAATAAATTATCAGAAATGCAAGCCATATCCATGATGGTCGGTAGATTTTGACGCAGTATTTCCCAAACCATGTCAACCGTCCCTGAACCACTTCGCAGTTTCCATAGGGCGTATTTGCACCGGGGCAATGGCATAAAATGACCGGCCAGAGCCCTGCGGAGCCGCCCATGTCGTTCCCCCATACCCGAATGCGGCGCATGCGCCGGGATGCGTTTTCCCGCGCCCTGATGCGGGAAAACGTGCTGACGCCCGCCGACCTGATCCTGCCGGTGTTCGTGCGCGAAGGCCACGGCGCGCATGAACCGGTGGCCTCGATGCCGGGTGTGGAGCGTGTCTCCATCGACCAGCTGCTGGTGCTCGGCGGGCAGGCGCGCGCGCTCGGCATACCGGCGCTGGCACTGTTTCCGGTCACTCCGGACAGCGCGAAATCGCTGGATGCGCGCGAGGCGTGGAATCCGGAAGGCCTCGCCCAGCGCGCCGTGCGCGCGCTGAAGAAGTCCCTGCCGGAACTGGGCGTGATCACCGACGTGGCACTCGACCCGTTCACCACGCACGGCCAGGATGGGCTCATCGACGATGCGGGCTACGTAGTCAACGATGCGACCGTCGCCGCGCTGGTCAAACAGGCGCTGTCGCATGCGCAGGCCGGCGCGGACGTGGTCGCGCCCTCGGACATGATGGACGGCCGCATTGGCGCGATCCGCCACGCGCTGGAAGGCGCCGGCCATATTCACACGCGCATCCTCGCCTATTCGGCGAAATACGCCTCGGGCTTCTACGGGCCGTTCCGCGACGCGGTCGGCTCGGCCGGCAATTTGGGAAAAGGCAACAAGTATACTTATCAGATGGACCCGGCCAATTCGGACGAGGCGCTGCGCGAAGTGGAACTCGATCTCGCCGAAGGCGCCGACATGGTGATGGTCAAGCCGGCCTTGCCCTACCTCGACGTCGTGCGCCGGGTGAAAAAGCGCTTCGGCGCACCGACCCTCGCCTACCAGGTCAGCGGCGAATACGCGATGCTCAAGGCCGCAATCCTGAACGGCTGGCTGGACGAGCGCGCCTGCGTGCTCGAGGCGCTGACCAGCATCAAGCGCGCCGGCGCCGACGCGATCCTGACCTATTTCGCGTTGCAGGCCGCAACCTGGCTGCGCGAATGAGCGATCAGAAATTCGCCGTTTTCGGCCATCCGGTTTCGCACTCGCTGTCGCCGCGTATCCACACCGCGTTTGCAAGGCAGCTCGGCATCGCACTCGACTACGTGGCGATCGACGCGCCGCCCGACACCTTTGCCGAGCAACTCGACGCATTCGGCAAGGCCGGCGGCAGTGGCGCCAACGTCACCCTACCGCACAAGCAGACCGTGCTGCCGCTGTGCGCGGAAGTATCGGATTGCGCGCGCCGCGTCGGCGCGGTCAACACGCTCACGCGCCGCCTCGACAACCACTGGCGCGGCGACAACACCGACGGCGCGGGCCTCGTGCGCGACATCACCCAGCGCCACGGTCTGGATCTGCGCGAACGTCGCGGCCTGATTCTCGGTGCGGGCGGCGCCGCGCGGGCGGCCGCGTTCGCCATGCTCGACGCGGGCGTCGCGCAACTCACCATCGTCAACCGCACGCCCGAACGCGCCGATGCGCTCGCCGATGCGATCGGCGAACCGGACCGCGTGCACACGCGCTACTGGGACGATCTTCGCGAACTCGGCAATTTCGACCTGATCGTGAACGCCACCTCGGCCGGCCAAACGCGCGAATCCCTGCACCTGCCTTTTTCGCTCGTGGCGCCGCGCGCGCTTTGCTACGACCTGTCCTACGGACTCGCCGCCAGCACCTTCCTCGCCTGGGCGCGTGCAGCCAAGGCCGGTTTCGCGCACGACGGCCTCGGCATGCTGATCGAACAGGCCGCCGAATCCTTCGCGATCTGGCACGGCAAGCGTCCCGAAACGGATTTGGCCTACGCCGAATTGCGCGGCGAACTGTCGCTGCACGCGAGCGACTGATGGATTGCCGCATCGGCTGCGGCGCCTGCTGCATCGCGCCGTCGATTTCCTCACCGATTCCCGGCATGCCGAACGGCAAGCCCGCCGGCGTGCGCTGCGTGCAACTGGACGAAAACAACTGCTGCAAATTGTTCGGCAAGGCCGATCGACCCGCGGTGTGCTTACGCCTTCAACCCGAGCCCGCCATGTGCGGCGCGCATCGCGACGAAGCACTGGAAATTCTCGCGCGCTGGGAAGCGGCTAGCGCGCCGCGCTAAGGTATTCGTCCTTCAGCTTCACGTAGTGTTTCGCGGAGTAGTACATCGCTTCAATCTGCATCGCGTCGAGCTGGCGCACGCAGCGCGCGGGATTGCCCATCCACAGCTCGCCTTCGCCGACCACCTTGCCCGGTGCGATCACCGCCCCGGCGGCGACGAAGCCGTGCTTGCGCACGATGGCGCCGTCGAGCACCGTTGCATGCATGCCGATCAGGCAGGCATCCTCGATCGTGCAGGCGTGCAGGATCGCGCCGTGGCCGACGGTGACGTCCGCGCCGACAACAAGCGGGAATCCGCC
Organism: Rudaea sp.; assembly: GCA_035465735.1. Classification (GTDB taxonomy): domain Bacteria; phylum Pseudomonadota; class Gammaproteobacteria; order Xanthomonadales; family Rhodanobacteraceae; genus Rudaea. Next base: position 3,333 of record DATIVQ010000147.1, on the reverse strand, counting down.
GGGCGTGTACTGGCCGTCGTGAGTGACGTGCAGCACGGCGCCATCCTGGATATTGGTGCGCGCGCCGATGCGAATGAAATTCACGTCGCCGCGCACCACCGTGCACGGCCACAGCGAGACATCGTCGTCGAGTTCGACGTCGCCGATCAGCACGGCGGCGGGGTCGACGTAGGCGCGCGCGCCGAGGCGCGGGAGCTGGTTGCGATAGGGCCGGATGTTCATGGCCGGATGTTAGCACCCGCCCAGACTCCGGCGCGCTACACTGTTTGCATGGACACGCCAGCCGCAACCACAGATCTGAACGCCACGCTCGCGCGCCTGCGCGCGGCGCAGCAACGCAACGTGCCGACCTATCGCCAGCGCATGGACGACCTCAAGCGCCTGCGCGTCGCGTTCAAGGCGCGCAGCGACGAATTCGCGGCGGCGATGAGCGCGGATTTCGGCCGCCGCTCGCGCCACGAATCGCTGTTGTCCGACACGTTCACCGTGCTCAAGGAAATCGATTACACGCGCCGGCATCTGCGCGGCTGGATGCGCAGCCGGCGCGCGCTCGCGGACTGGCTGTTCTGGCCGGCGCGCACCGAGGTGCGCTACCAGCCGCTCGGCGTGGTCGGCATCATCGCGCCTTGGAACTATCCGGTGAACCTGGCGCTTAAGCCGCTGATTGCCGCGATCGCGGCCGGCAACCACGTGATGCTCAAGCCGTCCGAGCACACGCCGCGCACGTCCGAGTTGCTCAAGAAACTGCTGGATGAAGTTTTTCCCGCCGACCGTGTCGCCACTATCCTCGGCGGACCGGAAGTCGCCGCCGCGTTCGCCGCTTTGCCGTTCGATCACCTATTCTTCACCGGCTCCACCGCGGTCGGACGCAAGGTGATGGCCGCCGCGGCGCCGAACCTGACCCCGGTGACGCTCGAACTCGGCGGCAAGTCGCCGGCCATCGTCGCGCCGGATTACCCGCTGGAGACCGCGGTCGACCGCATCGCCGCAGGCAAATTCCTCAATGCGGGACAGACCTGCATCGCGCCCGACTACGTGCTCCTACCCAAGGCCTCGATCCCCGCCTTCGTCGAGGAAATGAAGAAGTACGTGGCACGGCATTACGGCGACGTCGCCGCGAATCCGGATTATTCGAGCATCGTCAATGCCGGCCAGTACGCGCGGCTGAAGGGCTACCTGGACCAGGCCCATGCCGCCGGCGCCAGGATCGTCGAACTCGCCCCGGGCGACGCCGGCCAGCGCGTGCTACCGCCGACGCTGGTGCTGGATGCGCGCGAGGACCTGGCGCTGATGCAGGATGAGATCTTCGGTCCCATCCTGCCGCTAGTCGGCGTGGATTCGGTGGACGCAGCAATCAATTACGTCAATGCAAGACCGCGGCCGCTGGCGCTGTATCATTTCGACCACGACCGCGCACGCACGCGGCGCGTGCTCGAGCGCACCGTCGCCGGCGGCGTCAGCGTCAACGACACGGTGATGCACTTCGCGCAAAGCGCCTTGCCGTTCGGCGGCGTCGGCCCGTCCGGCATGGGCGCCTACCACGGCCGCGAAGGTTTCCTCGCGCTGAGCAAGGCCAAGCCGGTGCTCTACCAATCGCGCTGGACGAGCATGAAGCTGATGCGCCCGCCCTACGGCAAGGTGGCGGATTTCCTGGTCAAGTTCCTGACGCGTTAACGCGGCATCGCGGTGTCGTAGAACCTCGCAAGATCCTGCTTGAACTGTTTCAGCGCATCCACGTTCAGATACACCATGTGTCCGGACGGGTAGTAGGTGATGGTAACGTTGTTGCGCAGTTTGGCGTCGATGCCAAGGTGGGCGAGGTCGTATTCGGTGGCGAAGAACGGCGTGGCGAGGTCGAACCAGCCGTTCGCGGATAGCACCTTGAGATGCGGATTCTCGCGCATCGCGTAGCCCAGGTCGTCGACCATGATCGGTAGCGGTACCGTGCTCATCCAGCCACCGCCGGGTACCTTGTGTTTCCAGTCCCACTGGCGGATCGCGCCGGTCGTCACCTTGTACGGCACGTCGCTCGGATACTTGAGCTCGCGCACGAGGTAATCATTGAACGCGGCGGTGAACGCACCGGATATGGCGGTGTCGGAGGGATCTGTTTCCGGATTCTCGCCGGCCGAGTCCGAGTCCACACCCTCGAAGCGCGCGTCGTAGCGGCCCATGGTAAGGCGCTCCCCGCGCAGCAGTTCCTTGCGGAAGCGGCTCGGGTTCACGCGCAGGTTTGCCTCCTTCAGGTACTGCACGCTCAGGCCGGTATACATGTACAATTTTTCCGCGATCGCGTCGCGTTCGGCATCGGACAGTGCCGCGCCCTTGCTCAGCGCCACCTGGTAATCGCCGCGCGCGAAATCGCGCACCTGGGCCAGGAACGGCTCCAGCGCGGCCGGCTTGTTCGGCAGCTTGTCGTGGTACCAGGCGATCGCCGCGTAGCTCGGCAGATAGTTGACGTAGTTGATGTCCAGTCCCGGCAGGTGCTCGGCGTAGTTGAGGATGGACGAGAGCAACACCACACCGTTGCAGTCGATGCCGTTGTCGGCCAACCACTTGACCAGGCCCGCCGAACGCGGAGTGCCGTAGGATTCGCCGAACAGGAACTTGGGCGAATTCCAGCGATCGTACTTGGTAATGTAGCGCTGCACGAAGTGGCCGAAAGCGGCAATGTCCTCGTCCGTGCCCCAGAAACGCTTGTCGGGATTGGCGTCCTTGTCCTTCTTGTCCTTTTCATTCGGGATGCCGTGCGAGTAACCGGTGCCGATCGCGTCGACGAAGACGAGGTCGGTCTTGTCGAGCAGGCTGTCGGTGTTCGGCACGAGATGATACGGCGCCGGCGGCGTCGCCTCGGGACTCGCGGTCTCGATTCGCACCGGCGCGAACGAGCCCATGTGCAGCCAGATGCTCGAAGAGCCTGGCCCGCCGTTGTAGAGGAACGTCACCGGGCGTTTTTCCGCATCCTTGCCGTCGCCGACGGTGTAGGCGACATAGAACATGGTCGCGTCCGGATCGCCTTTTTCATTGCGGATGATCAGCGTGCCGGCGGTGGCCTTGTACGCGTAACTGCGGCCGTTGATCGTCACGTTGTGTGTGGTCGCGACCGACTTTTCCTGCGCCGCGGGCGCCACCTTGGCCTCGGCGGCCGGCTTCGTATCAGGCTTGTCGTGATCGGCGGCGAAGGCCGGCGAGGAGCCGAACAAGGCCAACAACAAACAGGCGAGGACAACACGAATCGGCATGGCGGTTCCCTGATGGCATCGGCGCCCCTGCGCCGGAAGCGCACGATTATGCGCCGCGACGCGTGTTGCGCCCATGCCGAAAGTGCCGATT
>DATIVQ010000146.1:0-3222 GCA_035465735.1 Rudaea sp. | reverse complement strand
TGCGCGTCCCCCAGAGCCAGTCGGCGCAGGAAGCGGGATAACGCGGCGGCGAGTGCGGCGGGTTCGCCGCGGTGCGCCTCGATGCAGGCATCGAGTTCGCGCAAGACGGCACGTTCGTGACGACGGCGTTTGCGCAATTTGCGCAATTTATACAATGTGCCTGCGCCAAGAACCAGGACGATTGCAGCGAGCATCCACCAGCCCGGCGCCGGCGGCCACCAGCCCGGCGGCGGGGGCAGGTGGATGTCGCGCAGGAGCGGGCCGGACGGCGCGTTCATGCGATCCTCGCGTGAACACCATGGCCGCGCGTGTCCGTGCCAAGGACGCGCGCAACGGCCGTATCGGGTTCTTCCTGCGTCTGCAAAGCAACCCAGCGCAGGGCGCGTTGGGCGCACAGATCGATCAGACGCGCTCGCTTGTGCTGGAACCAGCCTTGCCAATCGGCGCGCGTGCGCGCGGCGGCGAAATCCAGCAGCACGCGACCGGAATCGCCACGCAACGCATAGCGCCCCGGCGCGGGCGCGGCGAGCTCCAGCGCGTCTTCGAGCACGATTGCGGCCACGTCGCAATGATCGGCCAGCAGCGAGAGCGGGCCTTGCGCGTCGTCGTCCGCGCTGAAGCCGTCGCTGATCAGGATCACGCGACTGCCCGGCCGCGCCAGCCGGCGCGCACGCCGCAGGGCCTGCGACAGCGGCTCGTGCGCATCGCGCCTGGCTGCCGCGTCCCACTCGCTCAGCGCGCGCAGCACGCGCAAGGCACCACGCGCACCGCCGCCGGGCTTCACCTCCGCATCGACGCCACCGCCGAATCCGAGCGCGCCGATGCGGTCGCCGTTGCGCGCCGCCGTCCATGCGACCAATGCCGCTGCGCGCGCGGCCTGCACCGACTTGAAACGCACGCGCGTGCCGAAGCGCAGGCTCGGATTCTCGTCGACGATCAGCAAAATGCCTTGCTCGCGTTCCTCTTCGAACAATTTGGTGTGCGGCTTGCCGCTGCGGGCGGTCACGCGCCAATCCATCTGGCGGATGTCATCCCCGGGCTGGTAGATGCGCGATTCGGCGTAGTCCACGCCGCGGCCGCGAAAACGCGAGGCATGCGTTGCCGCCTGCATGCCGGTAACGCGCGTCGCCGGCCGTGCCAGGCGCCGCGCGCGCAGGCGCAACGCGATCAGTTCGGGCAACGAAACATCGATGCCCTTGACCGGCGGCACGCTCACGGCAGCGGCACGCGCGCAATCAGCGCGGCGATCACCTTGTCGCTGGTCACGCCTTCGGCCTCGGCTTCGTAGGAAAGCAGGACGCGGTGGCGCAGCACGTCGTGGGCGATCGCGTGCACGTCCTCGGGCGCGACGAAATCGCGGCCGTTGAGCCAGGCGTGCGCACGCGCGCAACGATCCAGGGCGATCGTTCCGCGGGGGCTCGCGCCATAGCTGACCCAGCGCTGCAAGTCCTCGCCGTAGGATTTCGGATTGCGCGTGGCCAGCGTCAATTGCACGAGGTATTCCTCCAGCGCAGGCGCGAGATGCAGGCCGAGCACGGCATCGCGCGCGGCGAAAATCTGGCCCTGGTTCACGAGCCGTCGTGGCTGCGCGGCGGCATGCAGCAGTTCGCCGGCGCGCATGCGCGCCAACCTGAGGATCGCCGCCTCTGCCGAGGCATCCGGATAATCCACGCGCACATGCATGAGAAAGCGATCGAGCTGGGCTTCGGGCAAGGGATAGGTGCCCTCCTGCTCGATCGGATTTTGCGTTGCCATGACCAGGAAGAGCCTGGGCAGCGGGTAGGTCGTGCGCCCGACCGTGACTTGGCGTTCGCCCATTGCCTCGAGCAGGGCAGACTGCACCTTGGCCGGGGCACGGTTGACCTCGTCGGCAAGCAGCAGATTGTGGAACACCGGGCCGCGCTGGAACTCGAAGCTGCCGGACTGCGGGCGGTAAATTTCGGTGCCGGTGAGATCGGCGGGTAACAGATCGGGCGTGAACTGGATGCGGTGGAAATCGCCTTCGATGCGCGCCGCCAGTTCCTTGATCGCCGTGGTCTTGGCCAGGCCGGGAGCGCCCTCAACGAGCAGATGGCCGTCAGCAAGAAGCGCGATCAGCAGGCGGTCGACGAGGGCAGCCTGGCCAATGATGCAATGCGAAAGCTCGCTGCGCAGGGCGGAAAACGCGGCCGTCAGCGGGCCGTGAACGGAGGTTTCGGTCATGTCCATGGGATCGTTCTTGAGGTAGCGAATCATCGCACGGACGCGAACGCCCGGCGCTGGTGAGACAGCGTCGGAATGGGAAGGTTTCCGCGATTTTGCGTATCAGCGCGCCAGTGCGACGAGGGCGTCGTCGACCGTCAGCGGCTTGCCGATCAGCCAGCCTTGCGCGTACTGACAGCCCAACACCTTGAGCTGGGCCAGGTGTTCCGGCGTTTCCACACCTTCGGCGACGACATCGCATCCCAGCGCACCGGCCATGCCGATGACCGCGCGCACGATTGCCAGACAGCGCGGATCCTCGAGCTGGCGGATGAAACCCTGGTCGATCTTGATCGTGTCGAAGGCGAGCTTGTGCAAATGGCCGAGGTTGGAATAGCCGGTGCCGAAATCGTCCAGCGCCACCTGCATGCCGGCAGCGTGCGCATGTTCGATCAACGTTGCGATCTGTGCGTAGTCGAGCACCAGGCTTTCGGTGATTTCGAGCTTGAGTTGCTGCGGCGCAACCGCGTGCGCATGCAATTGCGCCAGTACGCGAGCCACATACCCGGCATCGCCGACCTGGCGGCCGGACACGTTGAAGGCGATGAAGGGACGGGCATGCGGCGTCTCGTCGGCGATGCGGCGCAGGGCCGCGCCAACCTCGCCCAGAACGTACTCACCGACCGGCACGATCAGCGAGGTCTCCTCGGCGAGGGCGATGAAATCGGCGGGCGAAACCACGCCGCGTTCCGGATGTGTCCAGCGGGTCAGTGCCTCGAAGCCTGCCAAACGTCCGCTGGCGATGTGCTGGATCGGTTGCAGGCGGATTTCCAGCTCGCGGTTCTCCATCGCGTTGCGCAGCTGGCTTTCCAGGCGGATCTTGTCCAGCGCGTGCGCCGACTCGTCACCGGCCGCTGCAGCCGTCGGCGCAGATTCGTTGCCGGTGAAAGTGGCGAGCGCGGTTCGATAGCGCGACAACTGGCTGAGCAGCAGTGCGCGCACGACCGGATCGGCCGCCTGCAAACGCTCGGCGAACTGCGC
>DATIVQ010000145.1:0-6735 GCA_035465735.1 Rudaea sp. | reverse complement strand
CGACCTGCTGGTTCGTGCAGATTTCGGCTTGCACGTTCGACTTCGATCTGCGCGTATTCATCGCCGACATCGGCGACCGCAATCGCGCCCGCGATGCACTCTACATGCGCATTGCCGAAGTGTTCCGCGAGAAAAATATCGAGATGGCGTTTCCACAAACCGACATCTGGTTCCGCAACGCGATGCCGCAACCGTCCCCTCAGGTTGCGCCGAGCGCGGACGCGGCCAGCGCTTCGAAGCGCGCCTGATCCAGATCCATCACGATGCGCACGTTCGCCGGCGTGCCGGAACGATCGTCCCAGTCGACCACGGTCGCGCCGCGCGTCACGCCATCGAGCGATATGGCGACACGATGCTCTACGGCATGCACGACGATGTCTGGATCTAGCGCCACCGCCATCGCCAGCGGATCGGCCAGGGCGAGCTGCGGGCGCCCGCGTTCCCGCGACCAGGCGCGTGTTTTGCGCGAGATCGTGTCGAAGAAGCGCGCGACGGCATTGTCCGCGCCCACCCAGCGCGCGACGGCATCGAAGCCGACTCCGTGGCGCAGGGTCAGTTCCCAATCGACCAGTTCGATCCGCGGCCATGCCGAGAACACGATGTGCGCCGCTTCCGGATCGAAGCCAATGTTGAATTCCGCGGAAACCGTCGTGTTGCCGCGGCCCGTCACCGCGCCGCCCATGACGACGAGGCGCGCCACGCGCGACGGCAATTCCGAATCAAGCTTGAGCGCCAGTGCGAGATTGGTCAGCGGCGCCATCGCCACGATCACGAGCTTGCCTGCATGCTCGCGCGACAGACGCAAAATTGCCTGTGCCGCCGGCTCGCTTTCCGCGCGCCGCGCGCTCGGTGCGTAGCCGGTATCGCCGAATCCGTCGAGTCCGTGCACGAACGCGGCATTCTGCGCCGCATGCACGAGTGGCGTCGCGCATCCGGGAAACGCCGGCGTCGCCGCACCGATGGTTTCCACCAGTTTCAGCGCGTTCGCCGTCGTGTGCGCCAACCCCACGTTGCCCGCCGCGATGGTCAGGCCGACGACGTCGGCGTGACGATGCGCCATCAGTATCGCCAGCGCGTCGTCCACGCCGGGATCGGTGTCGATCAGGAGGGGAAGCCGATTCGGATACACTTGCCTTCGCACCCACAGCAGCCGGTCGAAGCGCTAGTCTAGCGTGTGCGCTCGCCACCTACATTTTCCCATGCCTGCATCGCCGCCATCCATTCTCGCCGACGACGTCCGACGCGACGCCGCCCGACTTGCCAGCCGCTTCGCCGGCGCGCAACCGTTCCGTCATGTCGTCATCGAAAACTTCTTCGATTCCACATTCGCCAGGTCGCTGCTCGCGGAGTTTCCCGCGTTCGAACGCGGCAACTGCATCGGCGACGATGGCCGCGAAGGCGGCAAGTCGACCGTCGAGCGCATCAAGGCGCTCGGCCCGGCGTTCCGCGCACTGGATGCGGCGATCCACACTCCGGATTTCCTGCGGCTGATCGGCACGATCGCCGGCATTGACGGCCTGACCTACGATCCGTTTTACCTCGGCGGCGGCACGCACGAAAACCGCCACGGCCAAGCGCTGCAGGCGCACGTGGACTTCAACTACCACCCGAGCGAGCGCTGGCACCGCCGGCTGAATCTGATCGTGTACCTCAACCCGGAATGGGATTCGGCCTGGGGCGGCAACCTGGAATTGTGGCGCGACCCCTACCAAGACGCGAATCCCCTCGCGCGCATCGCGCCGGCGATGAATCGCTGCGTGATTTTCGAGACGACCGAAACGAGCTGGCACGGCTTCGACAAGATCGCCTTGCCGCCGGAACGTGCGGACCTCTCACGCAAATCCATCGCGTTGTACTTCTATACGCGGCAACGACCCGCGCAGGAAACCGCCGGCAAGCACACCACACACTACGTCAACCGCCAATTGCCCGAGCACCTCGTCGCAGGCCACATGCTCACGCTCGCCGATGTAGAAACTCTGCACGAGCTGATCGCGCACCGCGACAACCAGATGCAACGGCTGTACGCGGAAAATGCGAACCTGCTGCAGGCGCGTGACCGCGGCCTTAGCGGGCAGATCCTTCATCAGTTGCGGCGTCTTTACGTGCGCTACTTGCGCTGATTGGTGGCTTGCTTCCTTCACGCACCCGCGTATTGCGCCGCGGCGCCGACCCAGCGCTCGATCAGCTTGTCGGCCAGCGCCGGATTCTGGACGAGCAATGTCGCGCCGGCGCGTTGCACCTGCGGCAGCAAGGCGGCGTCGCGGGCCAGGTCAGCGATGCGCAGGGTCATCTGCCCGGTCTGGCGCGTGCCGAGGACTTCACCGGGACCGCGCAGTTCCAGGTCCTTCTCGGCGATGCGGAAGCCGTCGTTCGTCGCGCGCAGCACGTCCAGGCGCTGCCGCGCCATTGCCGACAACGGCGCCTGGTATAGAAGTACGCAACTGGATTCGACGCTGCCGCGGCCGACGCGGCCGCGCAACTGGTGCAGTTGGGCCAGGCCCAGGCGTTCGGCGTTCTCGACGATCATCAGGCTCGCATTCGGCACGTCGACGCCGACTTCGATCACGGTAGTCGCGACCAATAACGAAATCCTCCCCGATGCGAACGCATCCATCACCGCCTGCTTCTGTGCCGGCTTGAGGCGTCCATGCACGAGGCCGATGGCGAGTCCGGGCAACGCCACGGTCAATTCCGCATGCACGGCTTCGGCGGCCTGCGCCTGCAACAGGTCAGACTCTTCGATGATCGTGCAAACCCAGTATGCCTGCCGTCCGCCCGCGCAGGCAGCACGAATGCGTTCGACCACAACGGAGCGACGCGAATTGGCGACGGCAACCGTGGTGACGGGCATGCGTCCCGGCGGCAGCTCGTCGATCACCGAGACATCCAGGTCCGCATACGCCGTCATCGCGAGTGTGCGCGGAATCGGCGTGGCGGTGAGCACGAGCTGGTGCGGCACACTGTCGCCGTCGCGGCCCTTTTCACGCAGTGCCAATCGTTGATGCACGCCGAAGCGGTGCTGCTCGTCGATGATGACGAGGGCGAGATCGCGGAACGCGACGCCTTCCTGCATCAGCGCGTGCGTGCCGATGACGATCTGTGCGGGACGCGCTTCATCAGAGCCGGCGATTTGCGTCAGCGCCGCGTTGCGCGTGCGGCCCTTGAGCTTGCCGGCGAGCCACACGACCTCTACACCGAGCGGCTCCAGCCAGTTGCGGAAATTGCGGTAATGCTGCTCGGCCAGCAGTTCTGTCGGCGCCATCAGCGCGGCCTGGAAGCCGGATTCAACGGCTGCGAGCGCGGCCAGTGCGGCAACGACGGTCTTTCCGGAACCGACGTCGCCCTGCACCAGTCGCAGCATCGGTGCGGGTCTCGCAAGGTCGCGCGCAACCTCGGCCGCCACGCGCGCCTGCGCGCGCGTGGGCACGAACGGCAGGCTGGCGAGGAAGCGCTCGCGCAAGCCGCCGGCGCCGCGCAAGACCGGCGCGGCATGCTCGCGGATGCGCGCACGCAGGCGCTTGAGGCTCAGGTGCTGGGCGAGCAATTCCTCCAAGGCAAGTCGCTGTTGTGCCGGATGCGCACCGAGCGCGAGTTGCGCCAGGTCCGTCTGCGGCGGCGGCCGGTGCACGTACAGCAGCGCCGCACGCAACGATGACAATTTGTATACTTTGCGCAAATCCGGCGGCAGCAATTCCAGTTCGGCGTCCGGCGGCAGTCGTTGCAGCGCACGCGCGATCACGCCGGCCAGCCGCGCTGAGGTCAACCCTTCGGTTACCGGGTACACCGGCGTGAGGCATTCTTCGACCGCCGCCGCGTCGTCGACCACGCGCCGATACTGCGGATGCACCATCTCCAGTCCGTGCTGCCCGCGCCGCACCTCGCCGTAACAGCGCAGGCGCGTACCGACGACGAGCTGGTTCGCCTGCGCCGCGTTGAAATGGAAAAAGCGCAGCAGCAGCGTTGCGCGCGAATCGTCGCCGATCGCGACGCGCAATTGCGGACGGTAGCGGAATCCGCGTTCCACGGCCTCGACGCGGCCTTCGACCTGCGCCGACGCACCGGGCACGAGTTCGCGGATCGGCGTCAGGCGCGTGCGATCTTCGTAGCGCAATGGCAGGTGGAACCACAGGTCCTGCAGCGTGCGCAGGCCAAGGCGTTCCAGCGCGTTCGCCAGGGCCGGGCCGACACCCGGCAGTTCGGTCACCGGCTGTGCGGCGGCATCTGCGGCGGCGGCGGATTCGCGCATGCGCGGCGCGGCGCGCTCAGTCGAGCACCGCGATCATGTCGATTTCGACCTGTGCGTTGAGCGGCAGCGAGGCCACGCCGATGGTCGAGCGCGCGGGATAGGGTTCGACGAAATATTCCCTCATCACCGCATTGACCTCAGCGAAGTTGGACAGGTCGGTGAGGTAGATGCCCACGCGCGCGACCTGCGCGAAGCCCGCGCCGGCGGCCGTGGCGACCGCCTTCAGGTTATCGAAAACGCGCCGCGCCTGCGCCGTGATGTCGCCCGGCACCAGCCCGCCGGTGGCCGGGTCGATCGGCGTCTGCCCGGAAAAGTACAGCGTGTTGCCGCAGCGCACGGCCTGCGAATATGGTCCGATGGCCTTGGGGGCGTCGGGCGAGGCGATGATTTCTCTCATGACGGTGTCCGTAGTCAATCCTCAAGGATACCTGTAAACACCATGCACCACCGCCGCATTGCGCACGCCGCGCATGACGTCGGCGAGGTGCTTGCGGTTGCGCACCTCGATGGTGAACATCAGCGTCGAGGTTTGCTGGTCGCGCTCCTGGTACTCGACGTTCTCGATGTTGGAATTGCGCTCGGCGATGGCGGCGGCGACCGTGGCAAGCACGCCGGGCTTGTTGTCGACGACGATGCGCAGGCGCGCGCGGTAGTCGCCGGTCACGTCGCGGTCCCAGTCGATGGCGACGATGCGCTCGGGCGTCTTGCGGTATTCGGGCATGTTCGGGCAATCGGTGCGATGCACGACGATGCCCTTGCCCGCCGACAGGTAGCCGGCAATCTCGTCGCCGGGCACCGGGCTGCAGCAATTGCCGAAACTGAGCACGCCGCGCTCGCTGCCGCTGATCAGGATCTTTTCCTGCGCGTGCGCCACGTGCGGCAAAAGTCCCTGCGCCCCGCCGAGCGCCTGCACCAGTTGCGCGGCGACCTGATCCGGCATGCGGTTGCCGAGGGCGATGTCGGAGAGCAATTCCTCCAGGCGTTTGTAGCGCGCATCCGCGAGAAACCGATCCAGCGCATCGCCGGAAATCGCGTCGAGGCTGGTGCCGCGGGCGTCCAGCGCGCGATCGAGCATGCGATGGCCGAAGTCGACGGCATCCTCATGCTGCAGGTGCTTGAGGAAATGCCGTATTGCCGTACGCGCCTTGGCCGAGGCCACCCATTCCAGCCACTGCGGCGTCGGCGCGGCCGACGGCGCGGTGATCACTTCGACGGTTTCGCCGGAATTCAGGCGCTGGCGCAGCGGCGCGAGCGTGCCGTCCACGCGCGCGGCGACCGCATGACTGCCGACGTCTGTGTGCACGGCGAAGGCGAAATCCAGCGCCGTGCCATTGCGCGGCAGGGCGAGGATGCGGCCCTTGGGTGTAAACAGGTAGACCTCGTCCGGAAACAGGTCCACCTTGACGTTTTCGATGAACTCCAGCGACGATGCTTCGCGCGTCTGCTCATCAACCAGGCCCGCGACCCACTCGCGCGCGCGCGTTTGTGCGGCGGTGGCGGGTTCGGACGCGGTCTTGTACACCCAATGCGCGGCGACGCCGCGCTCGGCGACCTGGTCCATTTCCTCGGTGCGGATCTGAATTTCGATCGGCGCGCCGAACGGCCCGAACAGCACGGTGTGCAGCGACTGGTAGCCGTTCGCCTTGGGAATGGCGATGAAATCGCGGAAGCGGCCGTCCAACGGCTTGTACAGCGCGTGGATAGCGCCCAACGCGCGGTAGCAATCCATCGTCGCCGCGGTGACGACACGGAATCCGTACACGTCCATGACCTGCGCGAAGGTCTTGTGCTGGGCGCGCATCTTCGCGTAGATGCTGTAGGGCGACTTGACCCGGCTGACGACGCGGTGCGGGATTTTTTCCTGCTCCAGGCGCGCGCCGAGCGCGGCCTCGATCTTGCCCATCGCCTCGCGGCGGTTGCCGAGCACGCTCTTGATGCGCGCGGCAATGATCCGGTAGCGGTCCGGATACAACGCGCGGAAGCCCAGATCCTGCAACTCGGCGCGCGTGCGGTTCATCCCCAGGCGCTGGGCGATCGGCGCGTAGATGTCGAGCGTCTCGCGCGCGATGCGGCGGCGCTTTTCCGGCGCCATCGCCGCCAGCGTGCGCATGTTGTGCAGGCGGTCGGCGAGCTTGATCAGGATGACGCGCAGGTCGCGCGCCATCGCCAGCAACATCTTGCGGAAACTCTCGGCCGCGGCTTCGGCCACGCTGCGGAAGCGCAGCTTGTCGAGTTTGGTCACGCCATCGACGAGTTCGGCCACGGTTGCGCCGAACGCGGATTCGATTTCCGCGCGCGACAGCGGCGTGTCCTCGAGGGTGTCGTGCAGGACCGCTGCGATGATCGTTTCGGCATCCATACCGATCTCGGCGAGGATGCCGGCGACGGCAACCGGATGCGTGATGTACGGTTCACCGCTTTGGCGTTTCTGCCCTTCGTGGGCACGCGCGCCGGTCTGATAGGCCTGACGCACCCGCGCGATTTGA